>CAXTFS010000173.1:0-7381 GCA_964243395.1 uncultured Acidobacteriaceae bacterium
GCGGAGAGGTCAGGCACATGGTGGACGATAAGCAAGGATTGGCGGGACGGTTCGCGCGCCGGGCGCGAATGGGCAACAATGGGGAAGACGGTACAGAGACAGAGAGGGAAGAGATGAACGGACATGGGGTGACAGCTGCGCCCGCGGAAGGGTCTGAGCCAACGACCGGCGCAGACGTCGATCTGGAGGCCGGGACAGAAGGTGCGTCGACCGAGGTCAGTGAGCTCGCGCAACAGGCAGCCGAGCTGGAGCAGGCCCGGGCCGAACGCGATGGCTACCGGGATCGCCTGGCACGGCTGCAGGCTGAGTTCGACAACGCGCGCAAGCGGGAAGCCAAGGAGCGTCAGGATGCGCGGGACCGCGGCATTGAAGCAGCCGTAGAGCCATTCCTGGGCGTGATGGACAACTTTGGGCTGGCGCTGAAAGCACAGGGTTCCATCGAACAGCTGCGCGGCGGTGTGGAGCTGATCGTCAAGCAGATGGATGAGGCGTTGCGCGGGCTGCATGTGCAGCCAGTGGAGACCGTGGGCGCGCAATTTGATCCACGCTTTCATGAGGCGCTGGGCAGTGTGGAGACGACCGAGCACCCGGACCACCAGGTGCTTGAGGAGATCCGCCGCGGCTACAAGCTGCGCGATAAGCTGTTGCGCCCGGCGCTGGTACGGATCGCGACGAATGCGGCGCAGCGCGAAGCCTAGAACGGGCGGGGCCGATCCCCTGCGGGACGGGTAAAGCAGATCCCTTAGGGGATGACAACAAAGAGCGGATGATAGGGGCGATGGCGACGGCGACGATGAAGAGGGACTACTACGAGGTGTTAAGCATCGAGCGGACCGCGTCCGACGGTGAGATCAAGACGGCCTACCGCAAGCTCGCGATGCAGTTTCACCCCGATCGCAACCCCAACAATCCGCAGGCAGAGGAAAGCTTCAAGGAGTGCAGCGAAGCGTATGCCGTGCTGAGCGATCCGGACAAGCGCGCGGCCTACGATCGTTTCGGGCATCAGGCTGTGGGCGGCGGTGGCGGCAATCCGTTTACGGGCGGAAGCCCGTTCGGTGGGGCCGGCGGCGGCTTTCAGCAGGGCGATCTGGGGGATATCTTCGGCGACCTGTTCGGCGAAATGTTCAACATGGGCGGCTCCGGTCGAGGCGGCCGGCCGTCGCGTTCGCAGCGTGGGCGCGACCTGAAAGCCGACATGAGCCTCACCTTCGAGGAAGCCGTATTTGGGGTCGAGCGCGAGATCAAGGTCAAGCGCATGGAGATCTGCGAGGTCTGCACGGGCACCGGGTCCGAGGGCGGCAAGCAGCCCGAAACCTGCCAGCAGTGCGGCGGTCGCGGCCAGATTCGTACACAGCAGGGCTTCTTTTCCGTGGCCCGCACGTGCCCGGTTTGCTCCGGCACCGGCCAGGTAATCCGCAATCCGTGCCGCACCTGCGGCGGCGACACCCGTGTTCAGAAGGAGCACACAATTGCCGTGAAGGTGCCGGCGGGCGTGGAGTCCGACACGCGGATTCGCTACTCGGGTGAGGGCGATGCCGGGCGTTTTGGCGGCCCGGGCGGCGATCTGTACGTGGTGCTATCGGTGAAACCGCACGCCTTCTTTGAGCGCGATGGCGACGATCTGCACTGCGTGATGCCGATCAGCTTCCCACAGGCGGCGCTGGGCACCGAGCTCGAGATCAAGACGCTGGATGGTGTGGAAGACATCAAGGTTCCGGAAGGCACGCAGAGCGGTCGCGAGTTTGTGTTGCGCGGCAAAGGTGTGCCGCACCTGAACGCGCACGGCAAGGGCGACCTGATCGTCGAAGTACGGGTGGAAACGCCCAGCAAACTAAGCAAGCAGCAGAAAGAACTGCTGCGTCAGCTGGCCGAGACCATGCCGGTGGCGAACGAGCCGCAATCGCGCGGTCTCTTCGACAAGGTCAAGGAGATGTTCAGCTAGTGGCCCCGAAGAAAGCAGCGAAGAAGATCGCCAAGAAGGCGGCCAAGAAGTCACCGGGACAGACGCTTGGGCAGAACACGCGGCGGTGCTATGAGCACTTCGGGCGCGTCTCGGCCCTGTTGCCACTCCTGCAGGGCATGGACCACGAGAGGGACACCGTGGTCCGCACCGTGTCTCTGGCGCAGGATCTGCTTGGGGACGGCCGGGTCAAAGAGGCCGCTGACCTGTTGCGAGCAGCCGAGCACCTCAGCTTCGGCAGTCTGGCCATGGCGGCCCCGGTGGAGAGTGTGTCCCCGCTGCTGCTGGGCGCCCTGCGCGATGAGTACCACCATCTGCTGGAACGCGCAGACGGTCACGCGGCCGAGCTTACGGGACCGGTTGCCAAATTAGTGGCGATCGTGCGCCGACTCGCCGTGCAGGCGTTCAAGGCGGAGCGCTACCGGGCGGCATCGGAGCTGGCACGCGGGGCAGAGGCCCTGTCGCACGTGACCGGTGAGGTTGCGGGCAGGTTGCGGTCGCGGGAGTTGCAACAACTCGAAACGCGTTAGCCTTCAAGGCGCGCCATCCTCGTTACAAGAGCGCGGAACAGATTGCCAGCCCGGCGATGGCGGCGGTCTCCGCGCGCAGCACGCGTGGTCCGAGCGTAACCTTCTCCCAGCCTTGCGCCTCGAACAGGGCAAACTCGTCGGGTGCCCAACCGCCCTCGGGACCGATGGCCAGCGCGAGGGCGCGATTCGGTTCGGCGTTCGGGTCCAGGTGTGCTTTCCATCGTCCCAGGGCGGCCGCGAGGGTGTTCTCTTCCTCGGTCTCGGCGAGCAGCACCCTGTGCGACGCGCTGGCCAGGGTCAGTGCCGATTTGAGCGGCATGGGGTCATCCACCTCGGGCAGATCGCTACGGCGTGATTGCTGTGCGGCCTCGCGCACAATGCGGCGCCAGCGTTCGAGGCGCTTTTCAGACGCAAGGGCAAGGTGCTTGTCCGTGCGTCGCGCCAGCACCGGGGTTATGCGTGCTGCGCCAAGCTCGGTCGCCTTCTCCAGGCCCCACTCGTAGTGATCGAACTTGATGACCGCGAGCAGCAGATGCACAGGCAGGGCCGCGTCTGTTTCGAGTTCCTCGCCGAGAGCAAACATCACCTCCCGATCCGAGACACTCGTGACCTCGGCGCGACGCAAAAAGCCGCCGGCGAGCACATCGAAGATCTGCCCGGGTTCGGCGCGCAGCACACGGGCGAGGTGCACGGCCTGCTCGCCGGTGAGACTTGCAGTGGTGTCGGTCCAGGTGTCAGCAATCCAGCGGCGGCGAGTCATCAAGGTTCAGGTTAGCGCGACGCGAAGCTCCTCTGGCGTCCTGAGTCATGGAGGTTTGATGAAGTGATGGCGGAAAGTGACAAACGTCACTTCCTTGGGAACAGCGCGAATCTACGATGGCTCGTATGGAAATCGGCCAGGGACAGTCAGATGTTCGCAGAACTTTTCTCGGCGGCTTTGCCGGTCAGCTGGTCTCGGCTTGCGTCTGGGCCGCATCGGCAGCAGCATGCACCTGGGGGTCTCTGCGCTTAGGGGAGTGGGTCCTTCTGGTGGTTGGCTTTTTCATCTTTCCGATGACCCAACTGGTATTGCGCAGCATGGGTCGTGCCTATGCGCTTCCAAAAGGGCACCCCATGAACGCGCTGGGGATGCAGGTGGCTTTCACCCTGCCGCTCACGTTGCCGCTGGTGATCGGCATCGCGGTGCTTCGACCGGCGTGGTTCTACCCAGCCTTCATGATCGCGTTGGGAGCCCACTACCTGCCGTTCGTCTTTATGTACGGCATGCCGCAATTTGCGGGTCTGTGCGCCGCCCTGGTCGCGGGCGGTGTGGTCCTGGCGATGTACATGCCGACCCCGGTGAGCCTGGGTGCCTGGGTCACGGCAGCATTGCTGCTTGCGTTTGCCTTTTTAGGTCGTTACGTGGCAACGCGCGAAGAGATCCGCAACGCTCGTTTGGACGCCGCTGACGCGACCCCGCAGGTCATCGAGCAGGGTCAACCGTAAGTAAGGCCACGTCGTTGCTGCGCATGGGACCTGCACCTCCAGTGTTCCATCCTTGAGGCGTGGACGAGCCGGTTGGTCTCCGGCAGATCGCGCGTGAGCTCGTTCAGCTGTTCAACCTGCGCGACGATCAGCTCCTTCGGCGATCCCATTTCCAGATAGGCCGTGTAGGTATCGTTGGCGTGGTACCCAGTCCGGTGGATCTGCACGGTATAGGCCGCCTCTGGCGACAGATGGGCAACACGCAGCTGGACGGGCGCGGCCGTGTGGCCCGGCAACACCTTTGTGTAGAAGGGCCGGTTGCTGAGCTTCTTCTCCGGCTGTTCGAAGTCCCACAGAACAGCACGAACCGCGCCACCATCCTCGGTCACCATGGCCTGCCCATCACTGGTGGGCAGCACCTCCCCCGCGGCGCATGGAGGTACTTGTAGGCGAAACTCGCGGGCTTACGGATGCCCTCGCGATTGAACAGACCGAACCCACCATGAAACGGCGTCGGCGGCGGACCGCCCTCTTCATCAGCACTCGATGATGTTCAACGCCAGCCCCGCGAGGCTGGTTTCCTTGTAGCGCGATTGCATGTCGAGCCCCGTGCGGTACATCGTCTCAATGATCTGATCGAGGGAGATCTTGTGGCTGCCGGGGTCGTTCATCGCAAGGCGCGCAGCGTTCACGGCTTTGACCGCGCCCATGCCGTTGCGCTCGATGCATGGAATCTGCACGAGACCCCCGATGGGATCGCAGGTCATGCCGAGGTTATGCTCCATGCCGATCTCGGCGGCGTGCTCGATCTGGGCGTTGGTGTCGATGATCTGCGCAGCACGTTCGGCGGGTGAGAGGCCCGGGTCCGGCGATGGGCTCAGTGCGGCGACCAGGCCGCCAGCCGCCATGGAGCATGCGACGCCCACCTCGCCCTGGCAGCCGACCTCGGCACCGGAGATGGAGGCGTTCTCCTTGTAGAGGATCCCGATGGCAGCGGCCGTCAGAAAATAGCGCAACAGACCGGCCGAACGTTCAGCGTCCGTGAGCCCGTGGCTCGCATGGTGCAGGAAGTAGTAAGCGATCGCGGGGATGACTCCTGCGGCGCCGTTGGTGGGCGCGGTCACAACCCGGCCGCCGGCGGCATTTTCTTCATTTACGGCCATTGCGGCGAGGGTGACGGCGTCCAGGGGAGCCAGCGGATCGCGCACCTTGCCGACCTCGTCCATCAGCGCAAGCCGGCGGGCCAGCCCCGGCGCGCGACGACGTACGTTCAGGCCGCCCGGCAGCGTACCCTCGGTGGCGATCCCACGCTGGATCGACGCTTCCATCACGTGCCAGAGCGCCAGAATGCGCTGTTCGACGTCGGTTGCTGGGTCTTGCACGGCCTCGGGGTGGTGGGGCGCGGGGCGCGGAATCGCCCCGTCCCCGAGCAGCGCCATCTCGTTCTGCAGGATAAGGTGCGCGATCGAGAACCCACCGTGGGCTGTGACGGCAAGCAACTCGCGCGAAGAGCCGAACGGAAAGGGCATGCCGCGGCGGCTGCCCACGGGATGGTTGCTGCGCTGCGCAAACTCCTCGGCGGAGAGGATGAATCCGCCGCCGATGGAGTAGAAAGTCTCGGCCGCCAAAGCGGTTCCGGCATGATCCCGTGCCGTGAAGCGCAGCCCGTTCGGGTGTGTCGCGACCTCCGCGTCGGGGTACATGCGGTCACGGTGCCATAGCAGGTTCGTGCGTTCGTCGAAGACGATGGTGTGCTGACCCAGCAGGGCCAACCGGCCACCGGCACGCACAGCGGCGAGCGAGGCTTCGACGGCGGCTGGATCCACCGTGTCGGGGTCCTCGCCGGGCGGGCCGAGCGGCATGGCGCGCTCGGTGCCGTGGCCGATGCCGGTCAGCGCGAGCGAGCCGAAGAGCTCCACCGTGACCGACGCGGTCTGGCTGAGTTGACCGTGTGCGGCGAGGGAGCGCGCAAAACGCAGGGCTGCGCGCATCGGTCCAACCGTGTGGGAACTCGAGGGACCGATGCCGATTTTGAAGAGTTCGAAGAGGCTGGTATTCATCGTGCGCGCCGTTAGGGGCGCTCGGTCATTGTAGGGCTTTGCCGCCGGCGACAGCGCGGAAGTGGTATTCGAGCCGGCCGCATCCGTTGCTAGACTGGCGGCACTTCAAGGCCTCGCAGGCGGGATCAGGCTCTTCACCATGTCTCTGTTTACAACGCGTTCGGCGGCTGTCTACGGCATCGACGCGCACATCATCGATGTCGAGGTGGACTTCTCCGGCGTGAAGACCGCCGAGGAGACATTCGCAACGGTTGGATTGCCGGATGCCGCAGTGCGGGAAAGTCGCGACCGGGTGCGTTCGGCGATCAAGAACTCCGGCTTCGATCTGCCGCCCACGCGGATCACGATTAATCTTGCACCCGCGGACCTGAAGAAGGAGGGCTCGGGCTTCGATCTGCCGATTGCGGTCGCTATCCTGGGTGCCTATGGCGGACTGGCGATCAAGCAGATTGACGACTTTGTCCTGGTCGGTGAGTTGGGGCTGGACGGCAGCCTGCGCGCCGTGCAGGGCATGCTGCCCATCGCGATCGCGGCCCGCGCGGCTGGGATCAAGAACCTGCTGATTCCGGCAGGGAATGCGCGCGAAGCCGCTGTCGTCGACGGCGTCAACGTGTACCCCGTGCGCTCGCTGCTGGAGGTGCGCGAGCTGGTGAACAGCGCGGCTTTGGGCGCCATCGGCGTCGAACCGCTGCGTGTGGCCTCCAAAGCGCTACTCTCTGAGGTACAGGAGGGCATTCCTGACTTCGCCGATGTACGCGGGCAGCACGTGGCCAAGCGGGCCCTGGAGGTCGCGGCAGCTGGCGGGCACAACATTCTCATGGTGGGGCCGCCGGGCTCGGGCAAGACGATGCTGGCCAAGCGGCTGCCCGGCATCCTGACGCCGCTGCGTTTTGAAGAGGCGCTGGAGACGACCAAGATCCATTCCGTGGCCGGCGTGCTGAACCGCGACGAGGGTCTGGTGACGCATCGGCCCTTCCGTTCGCCGCACCACACGATCTCGGACGCCGGCCTGATCGGCGGCGGCATTGTAAATTCCAACAGTAGATGAGAATGAACAACAGAGCGTGAGAATGAACAACAGACGGTGATAACAAGTCTCACCGTCTGAGATGTAAATTCCACCAGCGCCTGAGAAGTATCAACACAGGATGCGAACGAACATTAGTCAGTGAGAACGCTCCACCGTCGTGCACGCCCTTGTGCTGTGTAGCAGTGGATCCAGCTTCGTCCCGGTAGCGTGAGATCTGGAAAATTGCAGAGAAGTCCACTCAAGTGCCCCTAGTGCGTAACGCCGCAAGGTCAAGCATCTCTCAAGGCACGCTAGCGGGCGTTCCGCAAGAAAGTCACCAGGCGGATGCCCTCGCTTA
>CAXTFS010000174.1:0-7376 GCA_964243395.1 uncultured Acidobacteriaceae bacterium
GCTGAGGGTGGTACGCGTGGCACCATTGGCCTGCAGGAGGTTGATCTGCGCGCCAGCGATCCCGACGGCTGGCCCCGTCAACACAGTGCCGCTAATACTGCCGGATCGGACGTCGGCCGGTGCTGCCTTTTGCGCCGCCTCGAAGGAGCTGGCTGTGACCAGGGGCTCGCCAGGGGCGGTCGACTGAGTGTGCGCCCGCAGGCAGCCGGCGATCAGGCAGAAGCCAGTGGTGGCCGCGCGCCACCGTTCGCGCGCGCACGGGCCGTCTCGAACATGCCTTCTCCGCAACACGCTTCGAGCATAGCCGCTTATGGGGCTTGGGTGGTGCACGCCAGTAACCTGCGAGCGATCAGCCGCCGTACCCACCGTCGGCGATGGTGTTCGGATCGGTGTTGCTCCCTTTGGCGAGCTCTTTTTTCACCATGTCGCTGACGGTCTTGCCATCGACGAACAAGCCGCTCGCAAGGATGCGCTGCTGCACGACCCGCATGGTGGGGCCCATGTCCTTTGGACCGGGCGGTAGCCCGCCGTTGTCGGCCGTGACGTGTTTTATGGCGCCCTCGATGATGGGCCGGATGTCTTCTTCCTGCGCCTGGGTGGGCAGGTAGACCTCGATCATGCCGATCTCGGCGCGTTCCTTCTCGGCGAGCTCGGGGCGGCCGCCTTTGGTGAACTGCTCTACCGAGTCACGGCGCTGTTTCAGCAGGGTTTGCAGGATGGCTTGCGGCTCGGCATCGGTCAGCGGCTCACGTTTGTCGATCTCCTTGGACCGCAACGCAGACTTGACCATGCGCAACGTGGTCAGTCTGGGCTCTTCGCGTGCCTTCATTGCGGTCGTGATGTCTGTGTTAATGCGCTCCGTAATGGTCGGCATGGGGCTCCACCTCTACAACTGTCGCTTCCAAGAGTAGCAAGGCGTGCCCCCTGTCGTCCGCCCCGAGTCGATAGAATGGACAGATATGATTCGCAAGACGCGTCTGTTTACGCCTGGCCCAACGCCCCTGCTTCCCGCTGCACAGTTTGCCATGGCGGCGGCCGATATTCACCACCGCACCCCGGAGTTCCGGGCGCTCTTCAAGCGTGTGCTGGAACAATTGAAGGTGTTTGTCGGGACGACCAACGATGTGGTGGTGCTGTCGAGCTCGGGCACGGGCGCGATGGAGGCTGCGGTGTCGAACCTGACCTCGCCGGGCGATCGGGTTCTGGTGCTTTCGGCGGGCAAGTTCGGCGAGCGCTGGGCGGCGCTGGGCAAGGCCTTTGGCTGCGCGGTCGATGTCGTGACCAAGCCCTATGGCGAGACCTTTACGACCGAGGAGATCAAGGCGGGGCTGAAGCTGGAGACGCGCTGCGTATTTGTGCAGGCCAACGAAACTTCAACGGGTACACGGCACGATATCGAGGCCATCGCGCAGCTGCTGAAGGACGAGCACTCCGAGGCGCTGCTGGTGGTCGATGCCATCACGGGCCTCGGCACGACGCACCTGGACATGGATGGGTGGGGCGTGGACGTGCTCATTGGCGGCTCGCAGAAGGCAGTGATGATCCCGCCGGGGCTGAGCTATCTGGCGGTCAGTGAGAAGGCCTGGGATCGCATGGAAGCGACCTACAATCCACGCTACTATTTTGACCTGCGCAAAGAGCGCAAGAACGCAAAGAATGGTGAAAGTGCCTACACGCCCGCAGTAGCGTTGATCGCGGCACTGGGCGCATCGCTTGACTGGATCGCGGCGCAGGCTGCAACGCCGGAGAAGCCCGCAGGCGATCTGGCCAAGGGGCGCGCCATGCTAGTCGACAACGCGGAACTGATTGCGGCCATGACGCGCGAGGCGGTGAAGGCACTCGGGCTGACCCTGTTTTCACACGCGCCCGGCGCGGCGGCCACCGCGGTGAACGCACCGGAGGGTGTGGACTCAGGCGTGATCTGCAAGGGCCTGAAGAGCCGCTTTGGCGCGATCATCACCAACGGCCAGGGCGAGATGCAGGGCAAGATTTTCCGCATCGCACACCTTGGCTTCTTCGATTACATGGACACGATCGCGCTGATCGCGGCGCTGGAACAGGTGATGGTGACGAGCCTGCCGCAGCTGGGGGTGCAGTTTGGCGCGGGGCTGATCGCGGCGCAGAAGGTGTATGCGGAGCATGCTGCGCAGGCCTCCTAAGCGCGCAGATTCTTCACGGTAGGGGAGCTGCCGTAGTGATGGGCCGTCCTTCGGGGCGGCCTTCTTCTTTTGCTGCGGATGCCGCGAAAGTGCTATGCGGTGTACCACTTCGCGCGAAGCAAAAGGCAGATGTGGTATTCATTTCGTTCTTTTTAGGGAGCATAACGTTGGCAGTTCCTCTGGAGCTGCTGACCGTACGCTGCGTGAGCCGCTCCTCGAGAACGTAAACCGGGTCCGAGCAAAAGAAGTCTCAGCAGTCTTCGCGTTTCAAGGCGACAGATCCACAGCGCTATAGAGCAGTTGAAAGCCTCAGGAGTCGTCATGTTCATCCAAAAACGCCAATTTTTGGCGAAGCGTCTTGCTGTTTTCGCGATTTCCTTTCCACTGGTGCTCACCGGCTGCGGCGCCAACCTTCAGATCGGCAGTGACGATTCGGCAGCGCCCCTCGCCCACGGGGGCATCGCGATCCATGGCAACGTGCATGGCGGTGTGTATCCGATCCAGCAGGCAACGGTCCGCCTTATGGAGACCCAGTCCAATGGCTACGGTGGCAAGGCGATCCAGCTGCTGCCCACGTCCACGCAATCCGCTGTGCTGACCGATGGCAATGGCAACTTTACCTTTACCGATACCAGCTGGACCTGCGACACCACACAGTACCTGTACCTTACGGTGACAGGCGGGTTTACAAGCACCAACACGCCCAATAACAACGTGGTGCAAACCAGTGTTCTCAGCAGTTGCGCGAATCTGAACACGCAGGCCGAGTTCAATGCCGCCAATGTTTTTATCTCTGAGCTAAGCACGGTTGCGGCGGCTTATGCGCTCGGTAACTTCACAACCATCGACACGACCGGAGGCGCCGGACAGCAGATCGTGAACATCTCCGCGCCGGCGAATAACAACGCGTTGACACCCGGTTGTGGAGCCGCTCTTGGGGCCTGCAAGGCGAATGGACTGGGGCACGGATTCGCCAGTGCCGCTAATCTGGTCAACTCGGTCACCTTTGCCGTCAATAACTTCCCCAGCGGTCAGTCCAACGCAAATCTGCCAACCAATCAGGAGGCGATTGTCCCTCAGGCCATGATCAATACCCTCGGGAACATCCTGCAATCATGCGTGGATTCTCCAGGTGTCAGTAATAGCGGCAGCATCAGCGGAACTACATCGGATGGGACAAACTGCGGCGATCTGTTCCGATATGCAACGACCCCGGGCGGCTCCGTCCCCACGAACACGATGCAGGCTGTCCTGAACATGGCCAAGTACCCGACCAACAATGTCACGAGTCTGTTTGCCTTGCAGCCCCGGGCCATCTTCTTTACGCCTGGTATGAGCAGCGCACCGCAAAATCTTTCCCTGACGATCTTCTACCAGGGCCTGGTGATCCAGGGTCTGGCAGCGGCCTTTGCCTATCCCGTGGACCTGACCCTCGACTCGTCCGACAACGTGCACGTCCTGCAGGCGACCAGCTCGGCCAACAACACCTCTTCCTTTGTCGACGGCATCCAGGCCGATGGAACTGCCCTGTATGCGGGTGCACAGAACACGAGCATGTTGAATCCATCCTCCATTGCCGCGGACAATCTTGGCTATCTCTGGGCGAGCGATGATTCAGCCAGTGGCACGATGCAGCGGGTCAGTGCCACGAGCGGAACATTCTCCACGTCCGTTGCGATTCCAAACGGCTATCCAGCAGCCCTTGCTGTGGATAAAGGCAACAACGTCTGGGTGGCACGTGATGCGAATGATGGATATCAGTCCTTCTTCAGATACTCGTCTTCGGGAGCCCAGACGGCCTTTGGTACCACCTGTGTTCTTGTGCTCTGCATCGCGGACGGTTCGCAGCCGATGGTGCCCGGCAACACCCGGCGTATCGCGATCGACGCAAACCAGAACCTGATCGGCGTAACGACCAACGGCAACGCGATTGGCTACTACTACAGCTTCGGCAGCAAAGGAGCGCTGGCAACGGTGGGCAAACAGGCGCTCAACGGGACAGCCGGCTTCGGTGTCACCGCCGCCAAGGGAGGCAATGTTTACATTCCGCTTGACGGCGAGATACTGCAAGCAACCGCGACGGCCGGTGTCACCAGCACCAACGCGTCCGCAGCGAACACGTACACCATGCCTGGCACTGTGGCTATGGACGGCAATGGATCGCTGTACTGGCCGGACATGACGGCAAACGGAAAGATCTACTATCTTGCACCGGCAAGCGGAGCCGTGAGCGCCGGCACGCTGGTCGCGCTGACACCCTGCTACCTCTACTCCGGGAGCTGCAGCGGCGTCTCCAAACCTCGCTCGATGGCACTCGATAGCGCCGGAGACATTTGGTACATCGTGGACAACGGCAGCACCAGCCTGGTGGTGGAGACACTTGGCCTGGCCGCACCGACGTGGCCCCTACTGGCGTATCCAGCCGTGGGCACGGCGGTGCAGTAAGACAACGGCGGTGCCGTCTACCGGGTGAGCCGGCATTGGGGTAACCGGCGTCGGTGGAACAGGCTTTGCTGAAAGGGTCGCCCGCAGGGGCGGCCCCTTTCCTTTCCAGTGGGAATACCGCATAGGTGGGACCACATCTACCGCTTGTGCCAAGCAGCGGACGAAACGTGGGATTCATTAGATTTTTCCAATCAACGATAACTTAGGCAGTTCCCCCGAAGCCCACCGATTGCGCTGCGCGAACCGCTTTGGAGAATGTCGTCCGGGTCCGAGCAGAAGGATATCTGCGGTCCTATGTGCCACGGCGGCAGAGCCCACAGTGCTGGAGAAAGTTTTGGAAGTCTCAGGAGTCTTCATGTCTATCCGCAAACGTCTGCCCTTGGCGAAGGGTCTTGCATTCCTTTCCTCTTTACTTCCGTTGGTGCTCACTGGCTGCGGCGCCAACTTGCAAATCGGCAGCGAAGACCCGGCAAAGCCGCTAGCCTATGGAGGCATTGCCATTCACGGCAATGTGCATGGCGGTGTGTATCCGATTCAGCAGGCCACGGTGCGCCTGATGGAGACACAGTCCAATGGTTATGGCGGGAAGGCGATACAGCTGTTGCCAACTTCAACGCAGGCCGCGGTGACAACCGACGGCAACGGTAACTTTACGTTCACCGATACAACGTGGACCTGCGACAGCACGCAATATCTTTACCTCACGGTAACGGGCGGTTTTACCAGCACAAACAGCACGAACAACAGCGTGGTGCAAACCAGCGTGCTCAGCAGCTGCGCCAATCTCAACACGCAAGCCGAGTTCAACGCCGCCAACGTCTTTATCTCAGAGCTGAGTACCGTTGCGGCTGCTTACGCGTTGAGTAATTTCACGACGATCGATACGAGCGGGGGCGCCGGACAGCAGATCGTGAATATTTCCGCACCGGCAAACAACAACGCGCCCACGCCAGGTTGCGGCACAGCCCTGACCGTTTGCAAGGCGAACGGACTGGGACATGGCTTTGCAAATGCCGCCAACCTCGTCAGCTCGGTCACCTTTGCCGTGAACAATTTTCCAACCGGCCAGGCAAACGCTAACTCGCCAACGAACCAGGAAGCGATCATCCCGCAAGCGATGATCAATACGATTGGCAACATTCTGCAGTCCTGCGTTGATTCTTCAGGGGTCAGTAACAGCAGCAGCATCAGCGGTACTGCTTCTGATGGAACCAACTGCGGCGATCTTTTCCGGTACGCGACGACACCGGCCGGATCGACACCGACCAACACGATGCAGGCCGCGCTCAACATTGCCAAGTACCCGACGAACAATGTCCCGAGCCTGTTTGCCCTGCAGCCCCGAGCGATCTTCTTCACTCCAGGCATGAGCAGCGCACCGCAGAACCTGGCCCTAACGGTGTTCTATCAAGGTCTGGTGGTCAGCGGATTGGCGTCAGCGTTTGCGTACCCTGTAGATCTGACCCTGGATTCGGCCGATAACGTACACATCCTGCAGGCGGCGAGCTCGACCAACAACACTTATACCTACGTGGACGGCATGAAGGCGGACGGATCTGCCTTGTATGTGGGGGCGCAGAACACTAGCATGTTGAACCCTTCCGCAATCACCGCCGACAATCTTGGATACCTGTGGGCGAGTGATGACTCGGCGAAGGGGACCGTACAGCGTGTCAGCGGGACCTCAGGTGCGTTCTCCACTTCGCTGGCGATCGCGAATGGGTATCCCGCCGCTCTTGCAGTCGATAAGGGCAACAACGTCTGGGTGGCGCGCGACGCCAACGACGGCTATCAATCCTTTTTCCGATATTCCTCCGCAGGTGCGCTAGCTACTTTTGGCGCGACCTGCACAACGACGACCTGCACGACTGCGACCTCGCAGCCGTATATCAACGGCAACACAAGACGGATCGCCCTTGACGCCAATCAGAATCTTGTTGGCGTCACAACCACCGGCACCGCCGCGGGCTACTACTACTCCTTCGGCAGCCAGGGAACTTCGGCGACGGTAGGCACACAGGCGCTCACTTCGACGGCAGGGTTCGGTGTTGCTGTGACGAAGGCCGGCAATGTGTTCATCCCGCTCAAAGGCGAGATCGTGCAGGGCAATGAGAGCGCCGGCCTTACCAGCACTAACAGCAGCGCGGCAAACACGTATACCGCCCCGGGCACCCTGGCAATCGATGGAAATGGGTCGCTTTTCTGGCCCGATACGACCGCGAGCGGGCAGGTTTTCACGTTGACTTTGGCAAGCGGCGCCGTGAGTGGAGGTACGCTGGTCGCACTGACGCCTTGTTATCTGTACTCAGGGGGCTGCACCAGTGTTTCCAAGCCACGTTCGATGGCGCTCGATAGCGCCGGGAACATGTGGTACATCGTGGATAACGGCAGCACCAGCTTGGTTGTGGAAACGCTCGGTCTTGCGGCACCGACCTGGCCGTTGCTGGCTTACCCCGGCGTGGGCACTTCCGTACAGTAAGCAAATAAGTGAGCAAGGCCGGCCTCCTTCTGAGGCCGGCCTTCTTTTTGTGCGCGGGCGTTTGGTGTGAGGCTTCGACGTTCAGCTGAACGGAGGCGGCCTCCTGCGCGAAGCGGGGGGAGTTCGTATCGGTGGTAAGGATGCCCGTTATGGGGCACAACGTGGGACTTATTGGCGTTCTGCAATCGGCACAGGTTAGGCAGTTCGCCATCATCCGCTTTGCGGACGGAGTCGGGAACGCACGCCAAACATACAGCGCTCGATCACGCCACTTTTCCGATCTTTGCACCGGG
>CAXTFS010000175.1:0-2452 GCA_964243395.1 uncultured Acidobacteriaceae bacterium
CCGCATGCCCGTGTATGTGAGGCGGCCGGCGGAGGCGATGCTGCTGGAGGTCTGTGGTGGCATCCTGGACGATGCCGATCCCGAGGTCACACTGCGGCACGAGGCGGTGGAAGAGCTCGGCATCGAGCTCGGGGCAGTGGAGCACGTCTTCGATGCCTACTCGACTCCCGGCTCCGTCTGCGAGAAGGTCTTCTACTTCATCGCCCCGTATACGCCGGAGCAGCGGCTGCACGCAGGCGGTGGTGCGGCGCATGAAGGCGAAGACATCGAGATCGTCGAGTTGCCTCTGCGTGAGGCGGTTCGCATGATTCGCGATGGGGAGATCCTGGATGCGCGCACGGCGGCGCTGGTCTTCTATCTCGCCGCCGTGATCTTCGCGCCGTTTCGTTAGCGCTGATTCCTAGAACTGGAACTTGACCGCTCCCTGCATCACGCGTGCCGGCTGCGCATTCACGACGTTGCCAAAGGTTCCATCGCTGATGTTGCCGTCCACCGACGTGGGCCCGAAGAACTGCGCGTGGTTGAAGACGTTGAAGGCTTCCAATCGGAACAGCATCGACTTCGATTCAGTGAGCGGCAGCAGTTTGCCCGCCGTGAAGTCGAAGTTGTCCGAACCCGGGCCATAGAAGAAGCGTCGCTTGGCCGTACCCAAAGTACCAAGCGCGTTATAACTGAACACCGCGGGGCTGAAGTAGCCGTTGTTCGTGCGTGGATCCCGGTTCCGGTGCAGTGGGCCGCCGTTGTAGTCCGGCTCGTCGATCGCACTGTTGTTGATGCCGTTGGGATTGGTGCCGAGCAGCGAGTTGTCACTGTTGTTGATCAACGTGATGGGGAAGCCGCTGGAGAAGCGTGTGATGCCGGAGACCGTCCATCCACGGGTCAGGCGATTGGGCTTGAAGAGTCCATCGAACGGCAGCCTGTACTCATAGCTCACGACAAAGTTTTGCTTGATATCGAAGGCAGAGAGCGCGTAGCTTGACGCCGGATTCAGCGGATTGACGTCTTCTGCGGGTGTGGACGATTCATCCATGGACTTCGAGTAGGTGTACGCGGCGAAGAGTTCCAGGCGCGACGAACGGTGGCGGGCGGTAAGCTCCAGTGCGTTGTAGTTGGCCACGCCGATGTTCGACTGCAGCGCATTGGAACCGAAGTTCGAACCCAGCGGCTCGCGTGTGCCGTTCACCTGCGTGCCGTTTGCGCGGATGTAGGTCGTGTCCTCGCCGTAGGGGCCGCAGGTCTGTGTGCCGGCCTGCACCTCGCTGGCCTGGCTGAGGCTGAGGCACAATGCGGCATTGCCATAGTTAGGCTCAATCAACACACGTTGCCGATGGCTCGACGTGCCGACGTAGCTGGCCTCCAACACGGTCTTTGCGCCTACCTGACGCTCCATGGAGAGCATCCACTCTTCGGTATACGGCACCCTGTTGTGCACGTCGTAGCCGGGGATGCCGCTGATCGGCTCAAAGGAAGGCCAGTTGATGTTGGGATCAGGATTGCTGCGCGACACGTTAAGCGGCGCGAACTGATAGGGGAACGGCTGGCCGTAGTTGGTGCCACTGGCCGCGCTGACGAAAGGATCGTTAAACAGCGGCGATTCGGGGCTGGTGTAGGTTGTGCCGTAGGGCGCATTCGCGGCCAGCACACCGATCGAAAGCG
Organism: uncultured Acidobacteriaceae bacterium; assembly: GCA_964243395.1. Classification (GTDB taxonomy): domain Bacteria; phylum Acidobacteriota; class Terriglobia; order Terriglobales; family Acidobacteriaceae; genus Granulicella. The sequence continues at coordinate 1,657 of CAXTFS010000175.1, forward strand.
CCTCTATAGCGGTGTAGAAGTTGCCAAAGCTGCCGCGAATGCTGGTGCCGTCCGGTCCGCCAAGCAGGTCATTCAGGAAACCACCGCCTGAGTTTTTCGGTGTCCACGCGAAGCCGACCCGCGGGGCGAAGCTGGTGTTCTGGATCGGTGCCAACGTGTTGGGCACGCCGGGATCACCGGGGTACAAAATACCTGCGGGCGCACCCGGAAAGACCACCGATTGCGCGCCGGGAACAAAGGTCGAAATCTGGTTGTACTTCTCCGACCACGGCGCAATGCGATCCCAGCGCAGGCCGTAGTTCAGCACCAGGCCGTTGCGGGCACGCCAGCTGTCCTGCAGGAAGACGCCGAGGTATTTGTTGCGCGCATAGAACGGGTTCAACTGCGACTGGTTGTACTGGCTGGGCGTGCCGATAAGGAAGTCGGCGAAGTCGAGCCCGGTCTCCTGCCCGGCAAAATCAAACGATCCATTGAACTGCGCGATGGCCGTGGCGTTCACCTGATCGGCATGAAAGTCGCCGCCGAACTTGAGCGTGTGTTGTCCGTAGACACGCGAAAAGCTGTCGCTCACCTCGAAGATGTTGTCCGTCTGGATCAACTGATTCGCGGCGGCACCGATCGAAAAGCCGTTGAAGTTCACGTTCTCCACGCTCTGGCCCTTGGGATCAAGCGCCATGATGCTTGGATCACCCGCGGCGTTCACGAAACCCTGCGAGGCGAGGCTGACGCCCGTACCGCCGATCGGCTGACCAAGGTTGGTCAGATCGCGCGTGTAGCTGACATGCAGTTCATTCAC
>CAXTFS010000175.1:2552-7358 GCA_964243395.1 uncultured Acidobacteriaceae bacterium
TGCGCGGGCCCGGACCACACACTCTGCGGAATCAGCGCATTGGGGAAGACGCAGTTGGCGTTCCCGCAACCCGGCACAAAGTACGGCTCACCCCCGACCACGGTGCGACCGAGTTTGGCGGACAGCAACGAGGCAAGGTAAGGCCCGCTGACGGAGCCAGGCAGCGGGTTGTTGGCCTGTGGGTTCGTGACGGCGAAGTTGCCCGCACGCTGTGCCAGGGAAGGCACGCTGATGTTGCCGGTATCGATGCCCTGGGTCTGCCGTGTGCCCTGGTAGTCCGCAAAGAAGAAGAGCTTGTCTTTGCGAATCGGTCCGCCAAACGTGCCGCCGAACTGGTTCTGATCGAACGCGCCGCGCGTTGGCGAAAAGTAGTTACGCGCATCCAGCGCCGTGTTGCGCACAAACTCGAACAGGTTGCCGTGAAAGCTATTGGTGCCGCTCTTGGTGACGACGTTGATCTGTCCACCGGAGAACTCACCGTATTGGGCGTCATAGTTCGCGGTGAGGATACGAAACTCTTCGATCGCATCAAGGTTCGGCACAATGGCGGTGCCGGAATTGACGTCTTCCTCCGAGTCCGCGCCGTTCACGATGAAGGCATTGGCAAACTCGCGCTGCCCATTCACGGAGATCGTGCCTGGGTTCAGCACGCCCGAGGGATCAAGCGTCGTCGCGCCGACGTCCTGCACCGTGGCGGAGGTGATGGACGTCATCGGCGCCACGCCTGCCTGCAGAGAGAGCAGGTCTGTATAGCTACGGCCAAGCAGCGGCACCGCAGTCATCTCGCGCCCGGTGACCACCTGGCCGAGTTCGGTCGCGGAGGTCTCCACGTGCAGCGTGTTGTCGTTGACGGTCACGGTCTCTGTGACCGTACCCACGGCAAGCGCGGCATCGAGGGTCAACGCTGCATCGGTGTCCAGCGTAACGGCACGGCGTTGGTAGCTTTGAAAGCCCGCGGCCTCGACCGTGAGGTCATAGTGACCGACGGGCAGCACGGGGAAGATGTAGTGCCCGTGCTCATCGGCCGGGGCGTGGTACACCAGGCCCGTGGTCTCTTCGCGCAGGGTGATGTTGGCTCGTCCAATCACGCTCCCGCCGGGGTCCTTCACGGTACCGGCGATGCTGCCGCCGGTGCTCGCCCATGCCGTGCCGGCGCACAGGGCGCCTGCAAGTACAGCGCCTGCTTTGCTCCTCAACAACGACTTCATACGCCAGCTTCCCTGCAGTGAACCGCACCGCACTTTCTGTTCTGTCCCCGCGCTCACTGGATCACCACCGGTACATTCACGCTGGTGCTTACTAGCGCGGAGCCGGTGCCCGAGACACCCGTCACGACGACTGTGTAGCTGCCCTTGGGTGAGCCGGTGTCAAGCTTTAACGCCGCCGATCCACCTGAGCCGCCCGAACAGCCAAGCAGAGCGGAGATGCTTGCGATCAACAGCAGCGACAACACGCCGCTACAGCGCCGCCAGCCACGCGGTGCAAAGACGAGCAGAAGAGATGCCAGGCTGACCGCACCGCCTGCCCCGGTGAAGACGACGCCTTGGCGGCGATCGAGAGGCCTGCCCCCCAGCGCGCTCGAGAGCGGATGCGTGGGCGTCGTGTTCACTGTCAGCGTGACGGTGCCCGTTGCGGTCGCCGAGCCCGGGTTCACAAAGCAGGCTGCTTCGGTCAACGAGGAAGGCAGACTGCACGTGAAGGTGATCGGCCCCGTGACGTTGTTCGCAAGATTCACCGCGATGGGTGCGGCGATCGCGGAGCCGAGTGCGCCCGTACCGCCCGTCGTGCTGAGACCGAACGGCGCCAACGTGATGGCTGCCGCACTGGATACTGCTTCCGTGTAGTTCGTGTCGCCTTCATAGAAAGCAGTCAGGCTGTTTGCGCCCGCGTTGCCGTTCACGGCTGTCATGAGCGTGGCGGAGCCGTTGATCAATGTGACTGGATTGCCAATACTTGCGCCGTTTAGCTGAAATTGCACAGTGCCGGTGGGCATCGTGCCGCCTGTTGTTGCAGGGCTCACAGAAGCCGTAAGCGTCGCATTGCCGTTGGGCGTGAGGCTCGAAGCGGAGGCTGCGACTGTAGCTGTAGCCGCCGTGCCCGCGGGCAACACCTGGATCTCACCCATCATGCCGCCGTCCTCATGCTCCAGGATGTGGCAGTGATACATGAACGTGCCCACGATGTTCGGATCGCGGAAGTCCATGCGCACCTTGATGCTGGGGTAGGCGCCCATTCCGCTCCAGTAGGGAATGTCTACCGTGTCGCGCACGGCGGGATCATTTACAGCGACACCGTTGATCTCCAGCACCTGGAAGTGCAACTGGTGGATGTGAAAGATGTGGTCTTCGCCGGCGCGATTCTGGATGACCCAGTCCTCCACCGTGCCGCTATGCACGGTGATATCCGGTGGCTGATCCATGGTGAAGGCCGCTGGGGTGTGGCCCTCTTCGGTGATGAAAAATGTTGTCGGGCTTAGCGGGTTGGTGGGGTCCAGCAGCACTTCCGAGAAGTACAGGTTGCGCTGCGCTACGGGAGTCGCGGCGGCAAGATTGGCGAAGCGCGTGACTTTGGCCGCTGGGGTCAGGCCGGTACGCGTTGGCTGCAATGCAGCCAGCGCCTTCGCGGCAAACATCGCGGGCTCCGCGCCCACCTGGCTCACGATGTTCGCGATGGGCCGCGCCGGATCGAAGTCACCGTCGGGCCCGGTGCCCCAGTACTCGGTCACCAGCTGTGCGGTATCGCCCACGCTGGGTGTGGTCACGACGAACTCCGCGCGAGCGCCTGGCGGCAGCACGATGTTTGTCTGCGTTACGGAGTTCACGCCGCTGGTCCAGGCGGCAATCGGATTGCCGTCCATCGCGACCAGCTGCATCGGCTGCGCGGTGCCGGCGACCGTGTACTGCAGGTTCAGGATGGTGTCTGCGCCGGTGTTGGCCACGCGCCACAGCTCTGGCTGGCCGGGGTTGGTCGGGATCACCGCGGGCTTGTAGCCGGGAAAGGTGATCGGCACAAAATTCACGGACAGATCCCACGCCGGCGGGCTGTCGCCGCTGGCTGTTGCGGCCGGCAGCAGCTGGTCGCGCAGCACAAACGTGCGCTCCGGCAGGTTCGCGAGCGAGGGCACCACGGACTGCAGGCCTTCCACGATGATCGCGCCGGTGGCGCCACCCAGCACCTGGCCTTCGGAGTAGCCATGCGGATGCGGGTGGTACCAGTACAGCCCCGGGGGCTCGTTGGCCGGAATCTGCACCTTGTAGTCAAAGCTCTGCCCCGGGCTGATGAGCGTGTGAACGACCTCATCCTGCCCACACACGGGCGAGACGTTCAAACCGTGGAAGTGGATGTTGGTGGCCGCGGCTGACATGGTGCCGTTGCAGGCAGAGCTCGCGCTCGTTGCCCCGTCGGCAGCCGCGAGATTCATCTTCATCCCCGCCATTGCGGTGGCTGATGTGGCCGAAAGGTTCGCGGGCAGCTGATTGGTGAAGTGGATGAGCAACGTGTCGCCGGGGCTTACCCGCAGGGTGGGCGATTCGCTGCCCTCCGGCGTAACGAAGCAGAAGCGCACCAGGCCCTGCGCATCGGTGGTCGTGCGGAAGTTCAGCGTGACCTCGAGCGTGCCGTTCACGCTGCGCAGCTCAGGGGGCGCCGTCACCGTCGAGCCGGCGGCGTAGCGCGCACATACGGCGTCCGCTGGATCGGTGACAGCGGCGGCAATGGCATTCATGCCTGAACTCATGTCCATGCCGGCCATATCGTCGGCTGTGGCGCCTGCGGCCTTGCCTGACTGGTTTGCGGCCGACTGGGCAGCGGTCCATTTGGCGGCATCCTGTATGGAAGTGGCGCCGTGGCCGGGAGCACGTTGCGCGCCGGCCGGCGGGCAGGGTAGTCCGACCGCCAGCAGGGCGGCAAGGCCGAACAGCGCACCTCGGGACAGCACGCTGAGGTTGAGGTTTGAGGTCGATCGGATCGTCATGCGCTCCTGTGTTTGCACGTGACGCCGCGGCAGCCCGTGGACGGGCTGACGTGGACGCCTTGCATGGAAGCGGGAGAGCCCCTACAGTGAGGAAACCCGCGGTTTCTGCTGCGGTTGGCCGGGTTCTCGCGATCTCTCTTCTGGGGGATGCTCGCGGGAATCCGGCTTCTTACTTGCACGCCGTTCCGACCCACGTGCTTCGGGGGCGGTGCATGGGCGATGAGCTGCTTCGTACCTAGATATACGACAACGTTGGTCCGAGTTCAACCCGCGGTGTCTCCCTGGGTCCGTTTACCGACGATTTCCGGCTGCTGCCGGTCGGCCTGTTAGCAGGCCGGCGAGCCAGCTTCAGCCGGGGGCTGCAACCTGATCCCCTCCGCGTCATCAGATAGCTGTTACAGCAGGGTTTGCCACAGGCATCGGGCGGCGTCGCCGTGAGATGCTAAGGCTGTCGGCTCCGGCGGACGGCGCTGTGACACACCCACGCAGCGAAGGGAATTAGCGTATGTGCGGGATCGTCGGCGTCTTCGGACACCATCCGGTCAGCGGCGTCATCTATGATTCGCTTTCCATGCTGCAGCATCGCGGTCAGGATGCGGCGGGCATTGCCACCTGCTATCAGGATCGTTTCTACCTCCACAAGGAAAACGGTCTGGTCACGGCGGTCTTCAACGCCACCAACATGTCGCGTCTGCTGGGCAATAGGGGCATCGGCCATGTGCGCTACCCAACTGCGGGCTGCGCGTCAGTGGCGGAGGCTCAGCCGTTGTATGTGAACTCCCCCTACGGCAGCGTCTTTGCCCACAATTGCAACCTTCCCAAGGTGCAGGAGA
>CAXTFS010000176.1:0-7324 GCA_964243395.1 uncultured Acidobacteriaceae bacterium
AGATAGAAGGCATACATGTTCTGCGTGGGAAACTCAAAATCGATCTTTGGCTCCACGGTCAGCGGATTCTTCTGGGGCGCGTAGAACGGCGCATAGAACGAATGATTGGCATCCAGCATGAACGCGCCGCCATGGTACGCATCGTCGCCCAGAAAAAGATCCATAATGGGCGCCTGCGGACTTGCAGCCTTGATCGCCGGATGGCTGTCGACGATGCTCGCCGCCGCATAAAACCCTGGATAGCTGATGCCCAGGATGCCCACTTTGCCATTGTTCACCGGCACGTTCTTCAGCAGCCAATCGACCGTATCCGAGGTGTCCGTCGATTCATCGATGCCCCTGCCATCCTTCGACGGCGTCATCTCCACCCAGTGGCCTTCGCTGTTCCATCGTCCACGCACGTCCTGGCACACCAGGATGTAGCCGCCGTGCAGCATTTTCAGGTTGCCGGTCACCCGCGGCATCACCTTGTCTGCGCCGTAGGGTGCGCAGCTGTACGGCGTACGCGTCATGAGGAACGGATACGGCGCGGGATCGTCAGACTTGCCGGCAATGGGCGTATAGACCGCGGTATAGAGCTTCACGCCATCGCGCATCGGCACCTGGTACTCGTGCTTGGCGTAGTGCGAGGTAAAAAAGTCTTTCGCCTGCTGCGCGCGCGCTTCCGGTGAGGGCGTCCCCGCCGCCGGCGTTGAAGACGTCTGTCCGTCTGCGCTGCCGCCCCCCCCTGCCAGCGCCACTGCGAACCCGCACAAACCCGCCACGCACATCAGATACCGTCGCATATCACCTCGTGCTTTCATTCTATGTTCTATCGGCTGCGACTCTGCGATACTGCGTGCATGAGGCAGAACGCGCGGTTCGCGGGTTCTCGGGCTCACGCAGCCGCTTGCGGCCGGGCCCGGTTTGGTTCCCGTGGCCTGACCCGGCTGGGCTGCCTCGTTCTGCTGCTTGCCTCTGCAGCAGGGCATCCCACTCACGCCTCAGCGCAAGACGCGGAACAAACTCCTCCCAGCGACACGCCCTACAAACTGCACGTCTACGAAGACCTTGTACAGGTACCAACCCTGGTTCTGAACTCATCCCATGGCAGCTACGGCGGCTTAACCGCCGCGCAGTTCACGCTGAGGATTGATGCCGGCCCGCCTTTCCAGCCCAGGCACGTGCGTCTGGAAGGCGAAGACCCGATCGCGATGGCATTTCTGCTCGACGTGACCAGCACCGACTCCGCGCGTCTGCTTGAAAACTTCGATTCAGAGCTCAACAAGCTGCCGCCAGATGTCTTCCATCCAAACGACCGCATCTCCGTTTTTGCCTATGCCTGCCATCTGGTACACGCCTCGATCGATGTGCCGGCATCGTTCCCTGCCTTGCGGACGGCCGTAGCAGCAGCCCTTCGATCGCCGGATCTCCGTGGCAAGAACGGCACCCAATCAAACTGTGGCGCTGTCCGGCTTTGGGATGCCATCGCCGGGGTAGCGACACGCGTCGGCTCCCTTCCCGGGCGCCGTGTGCTGTTCATCGTTTCAGACGGCTTTGACAGTGGAAGCTCAAACACCTGGAACACCGTGCGCAGTTATGCGGACAATGTCGGCCTTACGTTGATCGGCGTCCGACCTGCTCTGCTAACCATCCACCTGGCCAGAACAACCGTTGCTCCACCACCCTATGTTCTGCACATTATGGAAGAACCCTTTGAAATGCTCTGCGCGGGAACCGGCGGCCTGACCCTGGAATCCGAAACTGGTGATCTTGGATCCACTCTGGTCCACGTGAACGACTTGCTGCGTCATCGCTACATCGTAGAGTTTCCACGACCGTCCAACGGCACCGCCGGCGTACATCAGTTAGTGATCAACATCCCCGATAAGAGGGCGATCGTCCGCGCCAGTGGCATCACGTTTCCGATACAGGACAAGGGCGTTTTGAACGATCCAAGCACCGTACCCTCCGATCCGGCGCGCGCTCCCGTAGAAGGCGATCGCAAGATACTGACGCAACCGCACTGAGACAGGTTAAGAGACTTGCAGCTCTGCTTCCTCAGCACTCCCCGCACCCGCCGGTGTCTCACCGGTGCGCTTCGCTCGAAGTGGCTGCTGCGTCTCGCTCTGCTGCCGTCGGGCGTGATCCACGCGCTACATGCCGACGCGCCTCCCGCCTCGATTGTCATCCCAGAGCGCAGCAAAGGGATCTGCTTTTTTGCTCTCGCGACTGCGCTGCTTTGCACCTCGGGAGCACGCGCGCAGGAGGGCAAACAGCTTCCGCTACAGGACACGCCCTACACCCTGCACGTGTACGAGGACCTGGTGCAGGTGCCCACGCTGGTGCTGAACTCGCTGCACGGCAGCTACCGCGGGCTTAATGCCGCCCACTTCACGCTTCGCCTCGATGCCGGTCCGCCCTTCCATCCCCGGCACGTGCGCCTGGAGGGCGACGATCCCATCAACCTGTCGTTTCTGCTTGATGTCAGCAGCCCCGATGCGGCGAGGCTGCTTGAATCCTTCGGCTCAGCACTGGCAAAGCTGCCACCCGATCTCTTTCACCCCGACGACCGCATCTCCGTCTTCGCCTACGACTGCAGCCTGGTGCGCTCCCTGACAAATGTCCCGGCATCCCTGCCGGCCTTGCGCGCCGGGGTAGCCTCTGCTCTGGCAGCACCGGGCCTCCACCAGCGGGCCGGTGCGGCATCGCCCTGTGGCCCTACCCGACTTTGGGATGCCATTGCCGGCGTCGCGGTGCGCGTCGGCGAGCTCCCGGGAAGGCGTGTGCTGTTCATCGTGTCCACTGGGGATGACGGCGGCAGCTCCAACACCTGGAACACCGTACGCAGCTACGCTGACAACCTAAGCCTCGCGCTGTTCGGCGTTCGACCTGCGCTGCCGACCATCCACCTCCCCCCGGGGTCAGTCGCTCCACCGCCGTATGTTCTGCATGTCTTCGAAGATCCCTTCGACATGCTTTGCGGAGGAACCGGCGGCCTGGCTCTCGACGTCGCCCCGGGCGCTCTGGCGCTTACGTTGGACCGCGTCGTGGATCTGCTGCGCCACCGTTACATCGTGGAGTTTCCGCGGCCCTCCAACGGCACCGCCGGCGTGCATCAGCTACTGGTCAACATCCCTGATAAAAGCGCCATCATCCGCTCCACCGGCATTGTCGTTCCTGTACCGGACAAAGCCGTTCTGAACGACCCAAGCACCGTACCGTCCGATCCAACCCGCGCCCCCATCCAGGGCGATCGCCGGGTGCTGACGCAACCGCACTGAGCTGCTCTACGTCGCCTGCAGCTCTGCTTCAGCAGCACTCCCCGCACCCGCCAGCCGCAGCACCAGCCGCTCCAGCACCAGGCGCTTGTCCGGCGGGCTCGAGCGCAGCTCCGCATCCGCACGCGCGATGCTGCGCAGTCCAGCCAGCAGCTCCGACCGGCTGCGAAACCGTCGCGCCTGCGCAATCAGCGCGTCTGCAGCAAAGGGAGCGACGCGAAACCCCGGCCACAGCACCTGCCACATCGCCCGTTGATCCTTCACCTGCCGCTCGTTCAGGATCAGCAGCTGCCGGTACGTCTTCGCCAGCGAAAACACATGGCCGATCGCCGCATCTTCGCCGTCCGACGCATTCAGAAGGCCGCCCAGCAATGCCAGCGCCCCCGGCGCGTCCTTGCGGCTGATGGCGTCGGTCAGGTCATACAGGCTGCGCTGCTTCGCGGCCGGCACCATGGTCTCCACATCTCGCAGCTGAATCTCCTCCGCACCGCGTGCGCTCGCCTCCAGCTGCAGCTTTTCCAGCTCATTGCCGAGGCTCAGCATGTCCGCGCCCAGCGCGTCCACGAGCTCCCGCGCGGCATCCGCGGTAAGGCGCGTGCCTTTGCGCTCGGCCTCGTCCTGCGCCCACACGGCAGCATCCTCGTCGCTCACGCGCTGCAGCTCTACGATTCCACAGCCATCGCCCAGCGTCTCGCGAATCTTTTCCGCACGTTCCTTGTCGGTGAAGTCCATTCGGCGCAGGTCGGCCGGCAAGGACAGATGATCCGCCACGAACACGAGCAGCGCCTGCGGGTTCGGCCTGCGGAAATACTCGTCCAGCGCCGAGAACTCTTCCTTCTTCTGTCCCCGGCCATAGAGCGTCTTCACGTTGCGCAAAAACAGCACCTGGAACGGCGCCATCAACGATGGCGTCTGCGCCAGGTCCAGGGCCTCGAAGAGGCCCGTCTCGCCAAGATCAAGATCGTGCAGACAGAAGTCGCGCAGATCCGGCGGGACCAGCGCCTGCAGCACGCCGGCGCGCGCCTTCGCCTGCAGAAAGGCGTCATCGCCAAGCAGCACATAGGCCGCGCGACGAGACTCGCCGCTGACCTCTTTGAGGAATCGCTCAACGCTCGCGAAACTGCGCAATCCATGGGCGGTCGCGCTCATCGAAACGACTCCAGCATGTCGCTGACCAGTGCCTGCGCAAAGTCACGCGCCATCCGTTGCACCGCGGCCGAGTCCTCCTGCACGAAGCCCGACAGATCCTGCGTCGACTGGTATTGTTCCCGCCAGGGAAACGCGTCGTTGCGATACAAGAGGCGTCCGTCACGGCCGAACAGCTGCACTGACGCCGTGATCGAGACGAGATAGCTCGAAGTTTGTCCGCTGGACGAGTCATACGTCAGCGGCGTAATCGCCTCCGTCAGAATCGTGCCCTTCAACGTAGCGTCCGCAGCCGGCACGGCCGTCTCCGCGTTACCCTTGACCGCCGTCAGCACACGGTAGCGTGTGCTGGTGTTTAACTCGCGCACGACAGCCTGCGTGAACGCCACCTCTGTGCGAAATGCCTGCACCCGCGTAGCGAACATGGGCACGGCGATGCTTTGAACGCCCCCCGGAACATGGGCTGCCGCACCCACCTGGTGGTATCCACAGCCGGTCAGCGCCAGTGCAAAACTGAGGAAAAGACTTCTCACTACAGCGATGATATCGCTCGGCAGTTCGCCATCACGGACCACGCTCGACGTCCACGTAGTACAGATCCGTCGCGACCTGGAACGACGCGGGAGGCCCCGTCCACTGCATCGTCTGCCACCCAGCCGTCGTGGGCACGATGCGACTCCAATGCTGCGGGTCGCCCACCTGCACAGGCATGGCAAACGCTGCCTCATCGGCCTTCCAGCGATAGCGCACTGTATGCGCAGCCGGATCGAACTGCAGTTGCAACGCCGGGATCGCCGCATGTCGCAGGTATTGGTTGAAGAACGGATTCAGATCAGTGCCGATGCGCGCACTCCACCATTGGACAACGTCCTCCGTCATGATCGTCTTGTACTGAAAATGCTGGTAGAAGTCGTGAATATCGGTGAACCAGGCAGGATCGTTGCCGATCACGCTGCGTAGTGTGTTCAACATCAGCGCGCCTTTGAAGTACTGATCCTGCGGCGGCTCTGCATTGATGAAATGCGGAGGGATAATCGGCCGTTGATTCTTGACCTTCGGCTTCAGCCCGCCTGTGTAGCGCAGCGCATCGGCCTTGCCAAAGCGATACTCCACATACAGCGTCTCCATGTAGGTAGTCCAGCCCTCGTGGATCCACATGTCTGAGCGGTCGGCCGCGGTCACCGCATTGCCAAACCATTCATGCCCGCTTTCGTGAATGATGATGAAGTCGAACTTCAGGCTGATGCCGACGCCGGTCCAGTCGCGGCCGTAATAGCCGTTGGTAAAGTGATTGCCATAGGCCACTGCAGATTGGTGCTCCATTCCTGCGTACGGCACCTCGATCAGCTTGTAGCCATCCTCGTCAAATGGATACTCCCCGAAGTAGTGCTCGTATGCGTCGAGCATTTCGGGCACCTGGGCAAACTGCACCCTGGCCTTTTCAAGATCTTCCGGCAGTGCGTAGTAATCCAACGTCGTCGCGCCATGCTTCGGCCCGCTGAAGTGCTGATACTCGCCGATGTTCAGCGCCACATCGTAGATATTGATCGGGTAGTGCACATGCCAGCGCCACTCGGTGTACCCGTCGCCAAGATCCTGCGAACCCTCGAAGCGGCCGTTCGACACATCCATCAAGCCATTCGGTACCGAGACATCGATCTGCATGCCGTCCTGCGGCTCGTCACGCCACTGGTCCTTGTTCGGCCACCAGGTGCTCGCTCCTTCCTCCTCACAGGCAGTAGTGATCCATGGTTTCTCTTCCTTGTCCTTATCGAAGGAGAAGCAGCCGAAGCGACCCTGCTTAACCGGGTGGCCGGAGTAGGCGACGTCGACGGAGTACGTCTGCCCCTTACGCAATTGCTGCGGGAAGTCAATCCAGATCGTCCGTTCCTCACGCGTATACGGGAGTGGCTTTGCGTCCATTGTGATCGCATCGATCGTCAGCTCCGGCGTCAGTTCCAGCTGTATGCGTTTGCCGTCCGCCAGCATCCCAAAGCGGATCGTGTTGCGGCCCACGATGGTCTGGGCCACCGGATCGACGCGCAGCTTTAGAGCGTAGGAGAGCAGATCGTTGTTCGCGCGGTAGGGACCATAGCCGCCGCGCAGACGATCGTCTTTCGTAGGTTCCTTCAGAACATCCAGCTGCTCGACGCGTTTGGCATCGCTGGCAGAGCCCGGTGTTGTGGTCGCGCCCGCAGCGCTTGTGCCGCCCTGGGCCGCGGCTACATGCGGCATCGTTGGACAAGACGCCAGCAAGGCAATCAGCAGGCATTGCCGAAGTCCGCTCATGAAAGCAGTATTGCATCCACGGCGACGTACCGAGCACCAAAGCAAAGAGGCGACCCGAAGGCCGCCTCTTACATTTTCATAGCTGTGCGTTACGCTGGGTTTGGAGCACCCTCGCCAAAGCCGGGCTTACGGCCGTTCTCAGGCTTGAGTACCTTCTGCGTGTCCTCACCATTCCCGCCGTTGTCGACATGGGCCAGTGCAGAACGCATCGGTGGCAAATCCTTGCCCGCGATGATCAGCTCGATCTCCGAAGCATCCAGGGTCTCGCGCTCCAGCAGGGCCTGCGCCATGCGGTGCATGATCTCCTGGTTTGACTCCAAGATGCTGTACGCCGACTTATACGCCGCATCCACGAAGCCGCGAACCTCGGCATCGATCTGCTTCGCTGTGTCATCGGAGAAGTCGCGCGATTGCCCGATATCCCGGCCCAGGAAGACTTCCTGCTCCTTCTTGCCGAAGGTCATGGGACCAAGGTTGCTCATGCCGAACTCACACACCATGCGGCGAGCGAGATCAGTAGCGCGTTCGATATCGTTGCCGGCACCCGTGGTCATCTTCTTGAGGAAGATCTCCTCGGCGCAGCGGCCCCCCATCATCATCGACAGCTTGGTTTCCAGGTAGTCCTTGGT
>CAXTFS010000177.1:0-7255 GCA_964243395.1 uncultured Acidobacteriaceae bacterium
CGCCTGCACCGTTCCTTCCGATGGCCGCGAGGGCCGCGATCGTGAGTCGCTGGGCCTGGAGCAGGAGCAGCTCGTCAAGCAGGTCTTCGCCGTCAATCCAAAGACGGTCGTTGTCCTGGTTTCCAGCTTCCCCTACACGATCAACTGGAGCCAGGAGCACGTGCCCGCCATCCTGCACATGGCGCACTCCTCCGAGGATGAGGGCACCGCCATCGCAAAGGTGCTCTTCGGGGACTACAACCCGGCTGGTCATCTGGTCACCACGTGGCCGGCGTCAATGGATCAGCTACCGCCCATGATGGACTACAACATTCGCGATGGCCGCACCTATATGTACTTCAAGTCCAAGCCGCTGTATCCGTTCGGCTATGGCCTCAGCTACAGCACGTTCCGCTACGATCACCTGCGGCTCAATAAGCCCACATTGCGGCCTGGTGAGACGCTCGAAGCCACGGTCGACGTCACCAACACCGGCACGCGTGAGGGCGACGAAGTGGTGCAGCTTTATATCGCCCACGAGGGCTCGGTTGTGCCGCGCCCGCTCGAAGAGTTGAAGGGCTTCCACCGCGTGCACATTGCCGCCGGCGCAACCGTACCCGTCACAATCCCTGTGAAGGCCAGTGATCTCGCATACTGGAACGAGACCACCCATGGCTGGACGCTGGAGCGGGACCACATCGACGTGCGCGTGGCCGCTTCCTCACAGGACATTCGTTTACATCAACAGATCGCGGTTCAGCCCTAGCACCCAAAGCTGGTGCTCCCAAGAGGTGCAATGAAGTTGTTTGGTTTGCAAGCCGTTTCCCCCATGTCTCAACTTCCGGTGAAGCCACGCGGTGCAGGTCTTTTCCGGATGCAGGCGCTGCTCTCGGCGGGTCTGCTGTCGGTGAGCGTTGCGTCCCACGCCCAGAGCGCTCGGGCAACGCACATCAGTACCGCGCGCGGCGATGCGACCGTGCTGGTGGAGCCGTACGCACCCAATATCGTGCGCGTTAGCATCAGTCTTCTGAAGGACGATGCCTTGGCAGCGCCCGGCTTTGGCATCACGGCGCAACCCTCCGGTGCGGGCTGGAAGGACAGTTCGGGCAACAAGGGTGATGTCCTGACATCGGATGCGCTCTCGGTCACGATCGCGCCGCAGGGCCGCGGTGGCGGACCCAAGCCCGAGACCGCCAACTTCTTCTCCGGTTCGACCGGCTATGTCGGCCTGAACATCAAGACCGCCGATGGCAAGACGTTGCTGCAGATGAACGGCTGGCAGATGAGCGTGCCCAACCACAAGGACGGCAACGCGGACCTGAACTTCGACCGCCGTCCCTCCGACCCGCCGTTCTATACCGTGGGCGCCACCTTCGCCGCCGCCGAAGACGAGCACGACTATGGCCTGGGTCAGAACCAGCAGGGTTTTCTCGATCGCCGTGGCCACGTGATCGAGTGCGCGCATGACTACGACGCGCCCTCCGGCCAAAGCGTCTGCGTGCCCTTCCTCGTCACCAACAAAGGCTACGGCCTGGTCTGGGACAACCCCTCGAAGACGACCGTTGCGCTCGGCTTCAACAACGGCAACAGTTTCAAAAGCCAGGTGGGCCAGCGGGTCAGCTTCTTCGTTATTGCCGGCGACTACGACGCGATCTACCGCGGCTATCGCCTGCTTACCGGCGATGCACCCATGCTGCCGAAGTCGGCCTACGGCTACATCCAGTGCAAGCAGCGCTACAGCTCACAGGGGGAGATCATGGACGTGGCCAAGGGCTACCGTGATCGCCATCTGCCCATCGACGATCTCGTCGTTGACTGGTTCACCTACACCAAGATGGGCGAGATGGACATGGATCCCGCCAAGTGGCCCGATCCCACCGCGATGAACAAGCAGCTGCACGCGATGAACTTCCACGTAATGATCAGCGTGTGGCCGCGCTTCGTCCCGGGTAGCCGCTACTACGACACGCTGCTGAAAAACAATTGGTTCGAGCATCTCGCCGACGGTACGCCCACCAACGGCCTGCCCTATGACAAGGCCGGCTCCGACATCGACACCACCAACCCCGATGCGGCGAAGTGGTACTGGAGCATCATCAACGAGAATTACGTGAAGAAGGGCTTCGATTCGTTCTGGGCCGACGAGACCGAGCCCGATCTACCGCCCAACGGCAGCTACTTCCACGTTGGTCCGGGCACGCAGGATTTCAACGTCTATCCACTGTTCCACACCGCTGCCTTCTACAACGGCATGCGCAAGGACATGCACGAGCGCGCCCTGATCCTCGCACGCGACAGCTATCTTGGTGCGCAGCATAACGGCACCATCTTCTGGTCGTCCGACATCAGCGGCAACTGGGACACGCTGAAGCGTCAGGTGCCCACTGGCATCAACTTTGTCGCATCGGGTATGCCGTACTGGTCCACCGATATCGGCGGCTGGCAGGGCTTGCCGTACTCCCACACACCCGATCACACGCCGCTGCTCGATCCATCGGACGCGCGCGACAACATCAACCACTACGACGATTACCCGGAGCTCTACACACGCTGGTTTGAATACGGCGCCTTTCAACCCAACTTCCGCACCCACGGCACGCGCCCGCACAACGAAGTCTGGAGCTACGGAAAACAGGCTGAGCCCATCTTGGAGAAGTACCTGCGCCTTCGCTACCAACTGATGCCCTACATCTACTCGCTGGGCTGGAACGCGCATGAGACTGGCGCACCCTTTATGCGCGGCCTCTTCCTCGACTTCGGCAACGACCCGAACGTGGCCGACATCGGCGATGAATACATGTTCGGCCCCGCGCTGCTCGTTGCTCCCGTCACCGAACAGGGCGTGACCACCCGCTCCGTGTACCTGCCCGCCGGCACCGATTGGTACAACTTCTGGACCAATGAGCGCGTACATGGCGGTCAGCGCATCACGGTGCAGGCACCCATCGACACCATCCCGCTCTTTGTTCGCGCCGGCGCTATCATCCCCATGGGCGCGCCCGTCGAAAGCACCAACGAGAAGCAGGCGATCGCCAAGGTCCGCGTCTATTCCGGCGCCGACGGCCACTTCACGCTCTACTCCGACGACGGCACAACCTATGCCTACGAGAGCGGTAAGCATGACATCACTGAGCTGGGGTGGAACGATGCCGGTGGCAAGCTGACCCACACCGGCGCGCGCGCCTGGAGCGACCCGGAAAGCAGCATCATTGAAGTGGTTGGCCGATGAGGTAGTCAGCACCGATGCCCCCTCGCCTTATCGTGAACGCGGATGACTTCGGCCTGACCCGCGGAATCAACCGCGCCGTCGAGGAGTTGTGCACCGCCGGTGTGCTCTCCTCGGCCACGCTCATGGCCAACGGCCCGGCCTTTGACAATGCCGTCGCCATCGCCACCGCGCAGCCCACGCTCGGCGTTGGTTGTCACATCGTGCTTACGGACGGCGTGCCGCTCTCGTCACCGCGCACGATTCCCAGCCTGCTCGGCCGTGACGGCAGGAGCTTTCGTCCATCACTGGCGACCTTCACCGCTGCTGCGCTGACCGGCCTGCTCGATCCTGTCGAGATCCGCCGTGAAGCCATGGCACAAATCGAGCGGCTGCAGGCTCACGGCGTCCGCGTGACCCACCTCGACACCCACAAACACACGCACATCTTTCCTTCCGTTGCTCGTGCGCTGCTCGAGGCCGCCGAGCATACCGGCGTCCCTGCCATTCGCAGTCCCTTCGAGCAGCCCTGGAGCCTCGGCCTGGGGCACAACAACCGCAAGCGAAATGCAGAGGTACAGCTGATTCGCCTGCTGAAGCGCCGCTTCCTTGCTCTCCCCGCAATCCGTAGCGGGGCCGTTCGCACCACGGATGGCACGGTCGGGATCTCCGCCACGGGCAGTCTCAACCAACCAGCCCTTAGGGAGATCGTCGATCGTCTCCCTGACGGCACGTGGGAGCTCGTCTGTCATCCCGGCTACAACGACAGCGATCTTGCCACGGTGAAAACTCGTCTGCGCGATACGCGCGACACGGAACGCCGCGCGCTGCTCAGCATCCTCGCGCGCGGGGACGACCCTTCCCCACAAGCCGGACCGAAGTTTGAGCTGATCCACTACGGGCAGCTCACTTAAGCGCAACCTACCCTGTCTTCCAAACATCAGAGAGCGGCGGCCTGGCTGCAGGATTCAGGAACCAGGTTGAAGACCAGTCCCACTCTCGCGAGCCTTTATGAAGATTGGCATCACCTGCTATCCCACCTACGGCGGCTCCGGCGTTGTTGCCACCGAGCTCGGCATCGAGCTTGCCGCGCGTGGGCATGAGATTCACTTCATCACCTACTCGCAGCCGTTCCGCCTCACCGGCCGCGAGGGCCGCATCTTCTACCACGAAGTTCCCGTCTCCAACTATCCGCTCTTCGAGTACCCGCCCTACGATCTTGCCCTCGCCACGCGCATGGCCGAGGTTGCCGAGATCTACGCGCTCGATCTGCTGCATGTGCACTACGCGATCCCGCATTCCGTGAGCGCGCTGCTGGCGCACGACATGCTCGCGACCCGCGGCATTCGCCTGCCCTTCATCACGACGCTGCATGGCACCGACATCACGCTCGTCGGCCTGGATCGCTCCTACCTGCCCATCACCCGCTACGGCATCGAGCGCTCCGACGGCGTCACCGCGATCTCGGCCTACCTGCGCACACGCACTGAGGAGGCGTTCGGCATCGTGCGGCCGATCGAGGTCATCCGCAACTTCGTGAACTGCGACGTCTACGTTCGCCGTCCTGAGCTTGTCGCCGTGCAGCGCCCGGAGTATGCGGAACCGCACGAGCGGCTGCTCGTCCACCTCTCGAACTTCCGTCCCGTGAAACGCGTTCTGGACGTCATCGAGATCTTCGCGCGCATTGCGAAGCGCGTGCCTGCCCGGCTGCTTATGATCGGGGACGGCCCGGACCGCTCCGCCGCCGAGTTCCTCGCCATGCGTCATGGCGTGCTCGACCGCACCCACTTTGTCGGCAAGCAGGACAACGTCAACGAGCTTCTGCCGCTTGCTGACCTCATGCTGATGCCCAGCGAGATGGAAAGCTTTGGCCTTGCCGCGCTCGAGGCCATGGCCTGCAACGTGCCCGCGATCGCGACACGCGTCGGTGGCGTGCCGGAGCTGATCGAAGACGGCGTCAACGGGCTGCTCTTTCCAGTCGGCGACGTCGACGCCATGGCCGATGCTGCCGCAGAGCTGCTGTGTGACAACGATCGCCTGGCGACGATGGCGAGTGCCGCCCGCCGGCGTGCGCAGGCAGAGTTCTGCGCCTCGCGCATCATTCCGCTCTATGAGGACTTCTACAAGGCAACGATCGCCGCGGCGAACAGCTGAGCCTGCCGTCAGCCGCCGAACCTTGCCGGACCAGGCTGCTGACGCCGAGCTGAACCACGCCACTCGATGGCGTTCTGAACCAGGCCACCCGGTGGCTTTCTGAACCAAACCACTCGACGGCTTTCTGAACCAGACCACTCGGTGGCTTTCTGAACCAAGCCGCGCATTGGCGCACTTGGTACAGCGCACTGGCACTGGTGCAGCGATGGGCATCCGCGAGCCTATCCTTACGGACACGGTTGTTTTGCGACCGTGGAGTTCGTCCCAACATGAAATTCAAGAGCTACTCGCCGGCGCTTCCGGCGCTGATCCTGCCGCTCCTCGCAAGCGTGGGTGCAGCCCAGATGGTGGGCACGTCGCATCCAGACCTGCTCGCCGACGGCGGAGTCGTGCAGACCGATCACTACGTGAAGCCCGCGCATGACAATGACGCGGTTGCCCCTGTGCAAGCCGCGCCGGCCTACGTCGACAGCTATCCAGCCACCGGCCCGGCTCCCGTGCTTCTTTCACGCCAGGGACCGCCGGAGGCATATAGCAGCCTGCCGACCACACCCGCGACGGGCGAGTCTGCCGCCGACATCGTGCGTGTCTCACCGCCGCCTGTGTACGTCTCCGCAACCAACGGCCGGGAACAGCTCGTCACCGACGACCCCACCAGCGGCGTTGTGATGAGCGTTCCCATGCTGCCGCACCAGCTGATCGACGGAACACTGCTGAAGGCGCGTCTGGGGCAGACCATCGCCACCAAAACCACGCCGCTCGGCACAGCCTTCACCGCCGAACTGCTGCAGGACGTTGGTCACCACGGGGAGATCATGCTGCCGGCGGGCTCCGTCCTTCACGGACGCGTCACGGCAATTCATGGCGGCATGCGCCTCGGTGGTCCGGCCTCCATCCGGCTGCAGCCACAGACGGTGACGCTGCCCGACGGCACAAGCTACGCGCTTTTAGCCGATGTGGTCGAGGTGGAAGGCCTGGCCGATACGCACGTGAATGAAGAAGGCAGCATCCAGGGCAAGACCCACCCCAAGGCAACAGCCGCCGCACTCGGACTCACTACGCTCAGCGCGATGGCAGCTGGCGCGGTGATCGGTGGCGGTGTGGGGGCCGCAGTGGGAGCAAGCATCGGTGCCGGCGTGGGCGCCGTCTGGTGGCTGAAGCGTGAGCACCAGGAGATCCTGCCCGCCGGCACCAATCTCACCTTCGCGCTCGGCCAGTCGCTTACCGTGAGCCCTCGTTAAAGGCTAGCGAATCACCTGGGCTAACAGGCGCTTCCAGTTCTTCTGGTTGCGCCTGTAGCTCTTTTTGAGGTCCTCGAGCGCACGCTGAAAGTCCGTGTGGTCCCCCATGTTGCGCCAGGCCGGGTTCTTGCTGAACCACGGATAATTCTCGTTGCCCAGGTAGATCGCGCGCCGCAGCCAGTGCAGCGCTTCACTCTCGTCGCCTTCCACAGCGAAGTACGTTGCCAGCCGGTAGGCCATCTCACTGTCGGCCTCCGCTGCGGCCAGCACGTCTTCCAGGATGAAGTCAGCCGCACGACGCCGGTCGCCGAGCTGCACGTAGCACATCGCGATGGTCGGGAACACGATGCGCACCGAGGGATCATCGCGCACCACGCCTTCCAGCGTGCCGATGGCCTGGGACAGCTGCCCCAGCCGCATCTGCTGATAGCCCCGCGAGATGCGCAGCAACGGTTGGCGCGGCTCCAGCGTGAGCCCCTTTTCAATTTCGTCGCCCGCGATCTCCAGCTGATTCTGGTATTGGTAGACCCGTGCGCGGTGGTTGTAGATCAAGGCTGCGTTGGACGGATTGAGCCGCAACGACTGGTTGAACTGGTCCAGCGCCTCGTCATACAGCCCATCCAGCCGCAGCGTAAGGCCGGCGACAAGGTGCACGTTCCAGTCATTGCCGGCGTCC
>CAXTFS010000178.1:0-7145 GCA_964243395.1 uncultured Acidobacteriaceae bacterium
GGCCTGACGATCGCGGAATATTTCCGTGACGTGGAGCATGCGGACACGCTGCTCTTCATCGACAACATCTTCCGGTTTACGCAGGCCGGGTCTGAGGTTTCTACGCTGCTGGGCCGTATGCCGTCCGCCGTTGGGTATCAGCCAAACCTCGCGACCGAGATGGGCGAGCTGCAGGAGCGCATCACTTCGACCAAAAGCGGTTCTGTGACCTCGGTGCAGGCCGTCTACGTGCCCGCCGACGATCTCACCGATCCCGCACCGGCGACGACCTTTGCTCACCTTGACGCAACCACGGTGCTCTCGCGGCCACTGTCAGAGTTGGGCATCTACCCTGCCGTTGATCCACTTGCCTCCACCTCGCGCATCCTGTCTCCACGCATCGTCGGCCAGGAGCACTACGACGTGGCCCAGGGCGTGAAGAAGATTCTGCAGCGCTACAAGGATTTGCAGGACATCATTGCGATTCTTGGCATCGACGAGCTCTCGGAAGAGGACAAGCTCACGGTGTCACGGGCTCGCAAGGTGCAGCGCTTCCTCTCGCAGCCGTTCCATGTCGCCGAGATCTTCACTGGCATCCCCGGAGCGTACGTCAAGGTGGAAGACACCGTGCGTTCGTTCAAGGAGATCATTGAAGGCAAGCATGACAGCATTCCGGAGCAGGCCTTCTACATGAAGGGCGGCATCGAGGAAGTACTTGCCGCAGCCGAGAAGATGAAGCAGGCGGCGTAAGGAAGGTCATGGCAGACAACGCACAAAACGGGCTGATGCAGGTGCGGCTCGTCACCCCGGAACGGGTCCTGCTCGACGCCACAGCAACAGGCGTCGAGCTACCCTCGGTCTCCGGCTATCTGGAGGCGCTGTATGGCGCCGCGCCGCTGCTGGCAGAACTGGGTGCCGGCGAGGTGCGTCTGCACGGCGGCTCGGCCGGCGAGCAGGTCTTCTTTGTCGCGTGGGGCTTTGTCGAGGTGCTGCCGGAGCGGGTCACCATCCTTGCCGAGCAGGCGTTGAAGCCCAGCGAGATCGACGTCAGCGAGGTCGAGGGCGAGCAGCAGCACGCACAGGAACTGTGGGCGCAGGCCGGCGACGACGGGGCGAAGTATGATGAGGCAAACGCCATCGCCCGCGTAGCGGAAGAGAAGTTGGCTTCAGCCGGTTCGAAGTCCTAAGTTCCGCTTCTTCCGGATAAGAGGGCTTCAACGTCCGTCGGGACACGGTCTCGGCTAGGGCTTACCGTCTTCTAAAAACACTCGCCAATGTTCTGCCCCATGCAGTGGACGACGCGGCTCGGGTCGTACATGAAGTGCACCAGGTTGTCGCGGTAGTCGATTTGAACCGTTAGGGCATGGAGTGTCTCGGCGCCGAGGAAGCCGGCGAGATCGACCCCGGCATCGCGACTCATATTGCTGTTATCGATCGCCAGCATGCCGGGTGAGGGATAGCGGAGACCGGCGAAGTCCAGCGTAACCGGCCCGGTCTGGTAGGTCTTCTTCACCTTGCCGGAGATGCCGACCATGTCGGTGTCCGATCCCGTAAGCTTGTGCCCTATCTGCTTCGCCAGCTGGGGCGAGATCGAATCATACTGTGCGCCGGTATCCACGATGAAGAGCCGGATGGGCCCGCCATCCACTCGAATCGGCAGGATGAGATCGTGGCCGGATCGAAAGACCTTGGTCCACGCCTTCATGGTTGGATCGATGTAGACGTTCCGGGGGACATCGGCCATCGCCTCGTCGGTGCCCGTGTCCAAAGACGGCGTGCTGTCTGCCGTCGAGATGCCAGGCACAGGCGGCAGTGGATCGAGCTTCAACATGTGCCCTGGAAAGTCGAGGGTCAGGGTAAACGCGGCGAAAACGTCGCCACCGATTAGTCCGTCGGGCGATTTCAGCACGTCCCGATCCGCGTCGAGTACTTCGACGTCGCAATCGCTGAATTCCAGACCGCCGATCTTGATGTCCTTGACCCGGGAAATGTGGGACGAGACGGCACCCTCGTCGCCCACCCCGTAGGAGCTGGTTCGTTCCGCTACGGTGAGGTGCAAGGCATCTGCGGCGGCCCGGCTCAGGATGAGGCCATGGGCGCCTGTATCGATCTCAAGGCGGCGTTGCTTTCCGTTGAGATTTACCTCAAGACCCCAATAAACCGCAGCGTTCGGACCATCCTGAATGCGGCGAAATGGAATGGACGTGCTCGCTGTCGCACCGGTGAGCCGACAGGGCCGATCGGCGATGGGCGCGTTCAGGCGGTCGCGCCAGTGCTCGAGTTTCTTGCGTTCCTCAACGGGCAGGGCGCCATTGTGGGCAAGGTAGCTATCGATGTTTTCGACGCGCTTGGCCCGCGGTTGCAGCAGGAACCACTCGTTCGCAATGTCCTCATCGATCGGGTCGAGATAGTGCGCATAGTTCAATTGCACCTTTGCACTGGCGTGCATGCCGGAGAACATCTGGACGCGGGCCAGGTCTGCATGGAAACGAGCATTGCAGGGGTCGAGCTTGCCTGCCGCATTGAAGTCGTCCAACGCTTCCTTTACCTCGCCCCGACGCCATTCGACCTCAGCCACAGAGGTCTTCGCCCAGACGCTTTGTGACGAGGCGGTAAGCCATGCACGGGCATCGCGCGCGGCCTCCTCGGACTTGTCCTCGCGAAGCAGAACACGAACCAGCGCATTGTGCGCGCGGTCGGCTGCTGCGTCGGAGGTCTTGCTCTCCTCCTGTAGAAGTTTTTCGGCTGCAGGCAGGTCGGCCCGCGCGGCAGCCAGTTCCCCTGGAGTGTCTGCCATCGACCGGATCGCGCATTTGGGCGGTTGGTCCGAAGACGTCGACGCGGAAGGGGCCTGCGCACCGGTTTGTGCAGGAGTCGCAGCCACACAGACTGTGACGAGAAGTAATCCGAGCAGAAGTCGAACCTGCCTGATCTCGGCAAAACGCATGGCGGAATAGTACACGGCGAGATCCGAATACTTTGGCAACTCTGGTAACCGCAAGGGTGCACTTGCGGGATGGGTGCCCAAGTGCCCGACCTTGTTAGGCGGAGATACACTGAACGAGAGCCACAGAGTGCGACCGCGCAGGGGGAGAGCCTCGCGTCACCACAGGAGATTTGCTTGCCGACAGAGCTTTACTTTGAGGATCTGCACCCCGGAATGCGCTTCAACTCGGACCGTAGCTACAAGGTGACGGCCGAGGAGATCAAGGAGTTTGCGGAACGCTATGACCCGCAGCCGTTTCATCTGGATGAAGCGGCCGGGGAGAGCTCGTTTTTTCGTGGGCTGGCAGCCTCCGGTTGGCTGACGGCGGCCATTGTGATGCGGCTGCGGGTGGAGTCCCTGCATATCGCCGGCGGCATCATCGGGGCGGGTGTGGAGGAGATGCGCTGGACGCAGCCGGTGCGGCCGGGCGACAGCCTGCGCACGGAGGCCGAAATCCTGACCGTGCGGCAGTCACAATCGAGGCCCAACTTTGGGGTGTGCCAGTCGCGCACCACCGTGTTCAATCAGCGCAACGAAGTGATCATGCGGTCAGTGGTGAACTTCCTGGCGCCGAAGCGTCCGGCAGCCTAGTTCCGCCCCGTTGAGCTTTCGGGATTTACAGGTTTTCTTCCGCCTTTGGGCGTATGCTCGATGAGTGCGGATGACGGTTCTAGCGTCGGGCTCGAAGGGCAATGCGACGGTCATCTCTGCCGGGGCCACCAGCCTTCTTGTGGACGCCGGTCTCTCCTGCCGCGAGCTGTTGCGGCGCATGGCGGCAGCGGGCCAGGATCCCGAGCAACTCACCGCGATTCTTATCACGCACGAGCACCTGGACCATGTTGCAGGGCTCGCGGTACTGGCGCGTAAGCTGCGCATTCCGGTTTTCTTTACTGAGGCGACTCACCGCGCGTGGGTACGGATGCTGACGCCGCGCAAGACCATGACCTATGCGCAGTGGCTGGATGCGATGCAGCGCGAGCGCGCCGAGCGAAACGCTGCGGCTCCCGCCGGGCACCTGCCTGCCCACCTGTTGCGCAGCAATGGCAGTGAGTCGGCAAGAAGCGAGCCGGCGACCGGCGGGGTGGCGTTGGAAGCCAGCGCGATCAGTACCGATGCCGAGCCACATGACGACTCAGGCGCAGATGATCCACGCGACCCGGAGCCCTGCGAACCCGCCGAGACCCGGGAGAGAGCGAAGGCCGATCCCACCTTTTTGCCTTCCGTGGAGTACTTCCAGGCCGGGCAGCGCTTTACCGTAGGTGAGATCGACATCAACCCGTTCACCATTCCGCACGATGCGGCGGACCCCTGCGGATTTGTGTTCCATGCGCGCGCGGAGAGCCTGCGGATGGCTGTGGCGACCGACCTGGGCTACATGCCGCCCAACGTCAAGCAGGCGCTGCGCGAGGTCGACGTTCTGCTGCTGGAATCCAACCACGATCTCGAGATGCTGAAGGACGGGCCGTACCCGTGGTCTTTGAAGCAGCGGGTGCTGTCGCGAGTGGGCCACCTCTCGAACTCGGCGGCGGCGGAGTTCCTCACCCGCGATTACGACGGGGGCGCCCACACCATCGTGCTGGGGCACCTGTCTGAGCAGAACAATCTTCCGGAGCTGGCCCGATTGGCTGCGGAGCAGGCCATTGGCGACCGGCTGTCGCTTCTGGGAAACCGGATCGTTCTCGCCGTTCAGGACAATCCGCTCGATCCGATCTGTCTGTAGCCGTTGGTCGCGGTTAGCGTCGCCGATACTGTTGCATCCGGAAGGGGTGCAGTAGAATCAATAACGTACACGATGGCGACCTACCCCCTGCAAACTCGACGGTCCAGCTCTACCCCACGCGCACGGCACTGCAACGACCACGTGGTCGGAGCGATTCTCTCGGGATGGCGGTACGACATCTCGGGTATATCGCCGGATTTGCGGGTGGACTACGAGGATCACCTGCGCGCCTGCGACCATTGTCGCGGCAAACAGCGTCTACACCGGACAGTTGACCTGCTGCTGTTTGCAGTAACGGCGCTGTCCTGCGCAGCTTTTCTGCTGGCTGCCCTCGTTCTGCACCGGATACGCACGTACAGCCATCTGGGTATGGTGCATGTCCATCTGCGGCCCGAAGCAAATCTGATTCACTCGCACATTCCCGCCAGCGTGGCGGTCAGCCTGCAGGCCGTCGCGCTGCTTGGCGTGTTTGTTTCCATGCTGCTGTGGGTACTGGTTGCGATTGCTACGCCGGTCCCGGGGATGGTGTCGGAGATGCTGCGTTTGCGAGCGGTTACCAACGGGCGCGACCGCCTCGACAAGCAGGCCGCCTAAACCCGTTATTCTGTACCTACGCACCCCACGCGTATGGCTATGAGCGCGAGTTCTTCACCAATCCCTGAGGTCTCGCCAGAGCCGCTCACGGCTGCGGAGCTTCCCCGGTCCGGCAGTGCGAAACCATCGCCAGCGGGGGAGTCGGCGCGGGTCTACAAGGCGCCGTCGCTACTCGGTTACCCCGCGACCTACCTGCTCATCGGTATCAACCTGCTCGTGTACGCAGCCATGTATCGCTTCGGGCCGGTGCCCGCTCTGCTGCACCAGCATGACTACGGCTCGGTGCTGACGGCGCCGTTCGATCAGCGGATTCTGGTGTACTTCGGCAGCAGCGCGCCCGGTCGCATCCTCTCCATGGGGGAGTGGTGGCGTCTGATCAGTTCCACCTTCGTCCATGTCACGCTCCTGCATCTGCTGCTGAACATGTGGTGCCTCTGGAACCTGGGCATCTTCGGGGAGCCATTGCTGGGCAAATCCGGGCTGGTCGCGGTCTATGTCCTTACGGGCGCGACCGGGATGCTGCAGTCGCTGGCCTTCAGCGCCGTGACGGGCGAGTGGAGTGTCGTCGCTGGAGCCTCCGGCGCCGTGTTCGGCCTGGCGGGCGTGCTGATCGTGCTGCTCTCCAATCGCAAACTGGCGCTGCCCTGGAACGAGCTTCGCAGTCTTCGACAGCAGGTCATCTTTTTTGCGCTGGCAAACCTGATCCTGGGCATGGCACCGGGCGTGCTGCCGGCCTTTTCGCCGAGCCACCTTCGTCTTCTGCACCTAGATCCGCAGTCCCTGCCGCACATCGACAACAGCGCGCACATCGGTGGGCTGTTGTGTGGGATCGCGCTGGGCTTGCCGTTGTTCCCGCGGATGACTTCGGGACGGTCGAGCTACCGCGCACGACAGGCCGTCGTCTTCACGTCGACGGCGTTACTGCTTTGTCTGGTGGGGTATGCGGTGGCCAGCTTCGCGCGGTCGGTGTCCGGGCGGTAGGGTGGGACGTGGCGTTTGGCTGATCCGCAGCGCGAGCTTAGTCGAGGGCGCTTCCTGCCGTCGCGGCGAACTTGCGCACCATGGCCAGCAGCAGCCGGCGGTCGCTCTCGCCCAGGTTGGCAGAGTAGCGCTGTACCTCGGTGAGGAAGTGGATCTCCGTCTCGTTCAGGCTCACGCCGGGCATGTCGCGGACAGGATCCTCAGCAAAG
Organism: uncultured Acidobacteriaceae bacterium; assembly: GCA_964243395.1. Classification (GTDB taxonomy): domain Bacteria; phylum Acidobacteriota; class Terriglobia; order Terriglobales; family Acidobacteriaceae; genus Granulicella. Next base: position 6,470 of record CAXTFS010000178.1, read on the forward strand.
AACTGGCTTAGCGGCAGGTCCAGGGCGCCGGCAATCTTCTGCAGTGTCTCGAGCGAGGGCACGGTGTGCCCGTTCTCTACGCGGGAAAGGTAGCAGCGGAGAAGACCGGTGCGTTTTTCCACATCACCCTGCGACATGCCGCGCTGCAGGCGGAACTCGCGGATGGTGACGCCGATATTGATCGGCCCGGGCTGAGGGGGGGCAGCTGCGGGGGTCGGCAGAGCTGCATGCATGTTTGCCATTGACCGGAGAGTAACTAGCCTGACTGCCGCCCGCAAGGGGGAAGTTGGCTATCGCCGATTAACTTTGTACCAGCAGAGATTCGTGCACTGGAGAGCACTGGGGCAGCCCCCTGCAGAACCCAGGTAAATGCCTAAGAAAGACAGGGTTATCCCGATTTGGAGCCGCTCACCCCATGTACATGCCGCCGTTGACGTCGAGCGTATGCCCGGTGATGTACCCGGCCGCATCCGAGGCGAGGAAGGCAGTCGCCGCCGCAATGTCCTCCACCGTCCCATAGCGCGCCAGCGGGATCTGGGCCAGGATGCCGGACTTCTGCTCGTCGGTCAGCACGTCCGTCATGGCGGTCTGGATAAACCCGGGAGCGATAGCGTTCACCGTGATGCCACGCGAAGCGGACTCACGTGCAAGCGACTTCGTCAGCCCGATCAGGCCG
>CAXTFS010000179.1:0-2339 GCA_964243395.1 uncultured Acidobacteriaceae bacterium
GCTCCCACCCAGGCTCCGCCCACAGGTACCCCGCCGTATCAAGAGCCGGTCGCGCCTCCCTCTTCCTCATTCGGCGACTGGTCCCATGCCACAAACCAATACGCAGCGAACCCGGCCGCCGGAACCCAGCAGCCCTGGCGCGAAACCTTCAACTCCGCTCCGCCGCCGGTTGCACAGCCTCTCGCCACCGCGCCCGTTCCGCCTATCTGCGGCGACCATCGCTTCCCCGCAGGAGCCGTCTGGCTCATTGGCGCCGGTATTTTCTTCCTGCTCGCCACTACTGGCATCTTCAACTTTCTCAGCCGCGACATCGTCGTCGGTGCCGGCCTGATCGCTCTCGCGGTATGGCTTTTCCTAAGACGCATGCTGGCTTCCGGCCCCTCTCGCGCCAGCGATGGCGCCCCGGCTCACACGTATCGCATGCTCCGTGCGCTCCGCGGCGCCGCCTGGGTCGGGCTCACCGGCGTGCTCTTCGTCTTCAACGCTATCGGTCTCCTGCGTTGGAATCACTCCTGGCCCCTGTACATCATCCTCGCCGGAGTGATGGGTTTTCTGCAGCGAGCCGCCCAGCACAACGCCGCACTCAACCGTTTCCCGGGACCCACTTTGTAGCTTCCCAGGCAACGTAGCCATGCTGAGCGGAGCGAAGGAGCCCGCACTTCGCCTGAGTCGTCACTCCTTCCTCAGCTGCACCCGAGAGCCCCTCATGTCCACCTCCCTACCTCCCTACCGCTACGACCCCAAAGCCGACAAGCACGCCGCGCGCCTGCAGGCCAGAGCGCAGCGCGACGCCTACAAGACCCAGCGCGCGCTCTACCGCCAGCAGACCCGCCACCTGCGCCGCGGCTCCATGCTCGGCCCGGTCCTGCTCACCGGATTCGGCCTCGTGGCTCTGCTCATCTCCACCGGTCGCTGGTCCGCACTGACCTTTGCCGGCTGGTACGCCCGCTGGTGGCCCGCCCTGCTCGTCCTGGCCGGCGCCATCTTGCTGGCAGAGTGGGCCTTTGACCAATCGGTCGCGCAACGCAATCCCGCTGCCACCCTGCCCATGCGCCGCCGCATCGGTGCCGGCGTGGTCGTGCTCCTCGTTCTCCTCGCCGCACTCGGCGGAACCTTCCGCACCGTTCACGATCAGCGTGAATTCTTCACCAATGGCTTCTCCATCAACAACAATAACTTCGCCGAGTTTTTCGGCGAAAAACACGACCTCCCCCCCCAAATCCTCGACGAGACGATCCCCGCATTCACCCCGGGCCTCCTCCTCACCATCGAGAACCCGCACGGCGACATCCATGTGACCGGCAAATCAAACGACGGCAACCTCCACATCACCGTCAACAAGCAGGTCTACGCCTCAGACGCGACCAGCCAGGCTAAAGGCGACCAGCTCACTCCGCTCTACGTCGCCTCGCCCAACGGCCTCTCGCTCACCGTTCCCACCGTCGAGGGTGGCTCCGCCGACCTTACCCTCCTCGTGCCCGAGTCCATCGCTCTCTCCCTCAACGCCTCTCATGGCGTCATCTCCGTCACCGGCTTCAAGGCCTCCGTGTCCCTCACCTCCAATCACGGCGATGTCGAGTTGCAGTCTGTCACCGGCAACGTCAACGCCCTCGTCGAGCACTCCGACTCCGCCTTTTCCGCGCATAATCTCACCGGCAACGTTACCCTCAAAGGCAATCTTGGGGACGTCAACCTCACCGACATCGCCGGCCAGACCTACATGGAAGGCGACTTCTACGGCGATTCGCACTTCGAGCGCCTCCTCGGCCCCGTCACTTTCCAGACCAGCCGCACTCATCTTACGCTGGCTCGCCTGAACGGAGACATAGACCTCGACCACTCCAACATCTCCGGCTCCCAGCTCGTCGGCCCCGTCAGTCTCCGCGTCAAAAGCCGCAACATCTCGTTCGACGGTATCGACGGAGACCTCGATCTCACCAATTCAAACGGCTCCGTAGACGTGACCAGCTCCACCCCCGGTACTCTGACGATCGGCAACACCAACGGATCGATCAATCTCACGCTGCCCGACCACACTGGCCTGGCCGTCAGCGCCGACACCAGGGGAGGCACCATCAACGACGACTTCAACCTCCCCGTCACCGACGTCGGCCATCACTCCACCGTCACGGGAACCGTCGGCGACGGACGCAACCAAATCAAGCTTCAAACCACCCACGCCAACATAGACCTCCACAAAGGCCCCGCACCTCCAATCCCCCACTAACCCCCAGGGGTATCCCATGATGTACCGCAGCTTCATCGCGGTTATCGTGGGCGTAATCCCCACTCCCACCAGACCTTTTCACCTCAAGTGTTGCAGCTCATGTTTCTTCTTC
>CAXTFS010000179.1:2439-7095 GCA_964243395.1 uncultured Acidobacteriaceae bacterium
CCCCACTCCCACCAGACCTTTTCACCTCAAGTGTTGCAGCTCATGTTTCTTCTTCTCGCCGTCCTCCTGAGCGAAGCGAAGGATCCCCGCATGGTCGCTGTGGCTATCCCTCAAGGTAAACGGATCCAGCTTTACCCAATCACACGGCGATCAACGCACCAGCGGTGGCCCGCCGACGCCGCCATCGCCGCTGAAGACCGCGCCCTGCGCGAAGCCGAGCAGCAGTCCAACGCCCCCTGTCAAAGCTCCAAGCCACGGCCAGCTTTCTTGGAACCCATGACAGCCGACTGATCCAAGCTATGAGCTCACAGCGGACAGCTCATAGCTGCCAGCTGTGAGCGCAGGGATCTGCTTCCGCTTTGCTTTTTACTTCAGCTCAATCCCAGCAAAGAAGTAGCCGATCTCAAACGCAGCTGTCTCTTCCGCGTCCGATCCGTGCACTGCGTTCTCCCCAATGGAGCTGGCGAAGAGCTTCCTGAGCGTCCCCTCGGCAGCCTGCGCCGGGTTGGTTGCGCCCATCAGGGTGCGGAAATCGGCGATGGCGTTCTCCTTTTCAAGCACCATGGGGAAGATCGGGCCGGAGCTCATGAACTCGGTGAGCTCGCCGAAGAAGGGGCGCGCGGCGTGCACGTAGTAGAAGCCCTCGGCCTGCGCCTTCGAGATGCTCATGCGCTTGATGGCGACGATCTTGAAGCCGGCCTTTTCAATCTCGGCGAGAATGGCGGCCGTGTGGCCCTTCTTCACTGCGTCCGGCTTGACGATGCTGAATGTGCGCTGTGACAACGTGGTTTCTCCTTGTTGGAACACTGCCATCAGTCTACCCGATTAAGAAATGTTGCCACTACGGCAGCTTTACCCGTTCCCATAAGTACGGTTTGGGTCCTTCACACGCGACGACGACGGTGCGATCTGTGGAGTCGTACATCGCGTGAACGGTGGCTTCGTTGCAATCGTCTGTTTCGCCTATCCGGATCGCGTAAAGCGTCTTCTCTAGAAATGGTAAGGAAGCCGGATGATAAATCACCTTTACTCCCTCCCAGTTCTGAGCGAACATTCCACCAGATCTGCGCAGCACAAGCACATGCGGGGCGACTTGCGTTGCGGAATCAACCGGATCTGAACGCCAAAAGTCCACCCAGAAACTGTAGAGAACGATCGCAAGCAAACACATACTTGCGTACTCCAGCCTTGAAAAGGCGATCTTCTGCCCGGCTCTATGCCCTAACAAGATCAGCATGCAAACCGACACATAGGCCAACAGCAAGTTGACTTCCTGTACCCAGAAGGCTGAAAAGCTCCACGAAGTTAGCGTAGTGGCAAGCTCCACGCCGACTGCCAGTAAACAAGCAAACGAGACTCTTCGACGTGCTTGATCGGAACACGCCAGCAAGCGCACGAGTGCGAAAGCGAGGATGGGCCCCGCAAAAAGGAACCACACACAGCGGAAAGTGACAACGTAAAACTCGAACGCTTCCCTTAATCCCATGCCATACTTTACATCACAAAGTCATTTGCAGTGCAAATCGACCTAGCACGTTGCTTGCTAGCAGTACTAAGCAGACAAGCAGTTCCGCTCTTATCGAGCGCTTTCCGCTTTGCCCGTTACGCCTCGCTTTGATCAGTATTTCCAACTTATGTCCGCCCCGGTCGGGGCGGTCTTGGCGATGCGCTCCATCACCTTCGGCAGGTACATCGTGTTGTAGTGCAGCCGCGAGTAGGCGTTCGGCAGCGTCGGGTCGCCGTTCCAGCAGTGCTCCGCGCGCGGGCCGTACTGGACCTCGCCGGCGTACGGGACGCCGTGGCCGGGGCTACCGGTCGTCTTCAGAAAATCTTCCATCCGGTACACCGCGTCGTTCAGAAAGTACGTGTCGTCGGACCCGACGTACAGGTGCAGCTTGCCCTGCACCTTCGGCCCCAGGGTCGACCAGTCACGCTGCAGAATCGCGTTCAGGTCGAAGTGATCGTGCCAGTACGCGGCGGTCTGGTGGTCGATGGTGCCGGTCGTCTTGTCGAAGATCGGTTGCGGGTAGCCGTCCGCGCCGACCGGGCCGTAGACCGCCTGCCAGATGTCGAACTGCTCGCCACTGCGCCCGCGGTCGCCGAGCGCCGCCTCATAGGCCACGTTGTCCCGGACCGAGATCAGCGTGTGGCCCAGGTAGTCGCGCATCGCCGGCTGCTCCACGCGTTTGTTCGCGCCGGGAGCCCAGAACATGTTCTCGTCCTGGTACAGGTCGCGCGTCATGTAGGCGTGGAAGTCGACCGGGTCCGGGCACGCGACGAACGCGCCGTTGTAGTCCTCCGGGTAGAACATCTGCACGGCCAGCGCCTCCCACCCGCCGGTCGAGCCGCCATAAACGAAGTGCGCCCAGCCCTCCGTGATCCCGCGAAACTTCGCCTCGACCGCCGGCAGCAGCTCATGCTCGATCGCGTCGCCATACGGGCCCAAATTGGCCGAGTTGACCGCGTAGGAATCGTCATAAAACGGGTTCGCATGCTGCACCTGCACGACCAGCACGCGCGGAAAGCCGGCCGAGGTCCACTGCCGGAACTCTTTGTAGCCCTCCTCCTGCTGGATGCGGTTGTACCCGACCAGGTGGAAGCGCTCGTTGTAATCCGGCTTCAGGCCCGGGTCGGGCGGCGTGGTGCGGAAGTCCGGAACGCCCTCTGGAAAGTGTCCATGGAAGAGCATCATCGGATAGTGCGCCTGCGGGTGCGTCTCGAAGCCATCCGGCAGCAGTACAATTGCCGAAAGGAACATCGGCCGTCCCCAGAACTTCGTCAGCAACGCGCTCTGGAGGCGCAGGTGCTTAACCCATCTCGTATCCTGCTCCGGCGGAATGGGCGGGATCACCTTATCCAGCACTACGCTCACCTCCGGCGCGCCCGGCCCCACGTGGATCTTGCGTGGTGTCGAGTAGAGGTTCCCCGGGGCCAGGTTCCAGTGCTGGCCTTCCCCGCGATCGGGCGCGAGCTTGACCGTCCTTCCATCGGCGCGATGAAAGGTCTCGTAAACATTCAGCACGGCCTGCACGGTGTACTCGCCCGGCGGCACGTCCTTCAGGCGTGCCACCGGGTACCCTGCGGCGCCATCCCCCACAATCACCGGCGTACCCGGCCTGAGCCCATCCACGGTGACGCCAAACACCATCTGCGAGCGCGGCGTGTCGTCGATCTGCAGCCGCGGCTCGGCGCTCGCGTCATTTGAAAGCAGCAGCAGAACCCGCCCGTCGAGCACACCGTGCGCCGCTCCCGCAGGCACCGTCACCGTAAAGTTTTGTGCCGAACAGCACCCATACCCCAGTCCCAGGACCACCGCAAGCAGTTTTCGCATACCGAACTATACCGCACCCACCTCGGCGTTCTCCTCGATCTCAGCTTTTTGGCCACAGGGCAGCGAACTGGCCCCGGCACGCCCGCCGCGCGCCTGCCGTACCACCGCCCAGACGAGCAGCAACGCGACCGCGGTCGCCGCCAGCGCTCCCTGCCGGTAGAGCAGGAAGGTCTCGAATGCGCTACAGTCCGGCTGATCGAGCATCGCCCGCATGGCCGGGTAGCTGAGCCCGGCCGAGAGAGCCGCATAGGCGACGAGCACCGCCCAGGCCAAGCCATCCCACCATCTGGCACGCAAGCGCGCAGCCAGCCACGGCAGCACGATCAACAGCATCGTCCCATCTGCCGCGCGGTGGTAGGTCGCGATCATGCCCACGCCACTCCACGCCGCTGCCGCCTGCAGCCTGCCTATGGCCCCTTCGAGCCTTAGCGAGGCCCAGGCGAGCACCAGCGCCAGCCCTGCAACCACCGCCACGCCCGCTAACCGCAGGGCACCCGCAAACCGCACCCCGTAGCCCAGCAACGAGTCCAGCGAGACGATCTGCGCCGCCGCCTCCATCAACTCATGGCTTCCGGCGCGCATCGAGCCCGCGCCTGTTTCCGCATGCAGCATGGCAAAATAGCTCGCAAACTCCGCACCCCAGCCCGTCCGTGCCGCCGCAAACAAGTACAACACCACGGCCAGGCAGGCTCCAAATGCCATCGCGAGTCGCGCCAGTGGACGGCCGCCGCGGACCAGCAGCAGCGCGATCAGCACCCAGATGGCCATGTGCGGCTTTAAAAGGAGCGCGACCGCCAGCCCCAGCGCCCGCGGCCACACGCGTACGCCTTCCGGCACAGTCACGGCGAGCATACACAAGGAGGCGACCACCACGGAGACATTCGCCATCTCCAGGCCAAAGGACACCAGAGGCGCTGTCACCACGGCCACCACCAGCGCGATGCGCCACCACCGTGCCAGCCCGAACGTCTCTCCCGCAAAGCGAGCCAGACCTGCCGCCGCTGCCGCCACGGCCAACCCGCTCAGCACTGCCCAGACGTAGACCGCAAGCCACATCGGCAACAGCGTCAACGGTGCCAGCAGCGCCAGCGTCAACGGCGGATACACCGGCGCATGCCCGAACCAGGTCTGCGGCTCCACGACGCCGCCCCACGTAAAGACCTTCGCCAGGTTGTTGAAGCGGTAGCCGTCGAGCCCGCGCGCCAGACACCATGCGGCGGCGTACAACGTCTTGAAGTCGGACCCGGTAGCCTCCCACGCGCGCACGTGATAGTTGTCCAGAACGCTCGCCAGAACGCCCGCCGTGGAGCAAAGCGCAGCCATCC
>CAXTFS010000180.1:0-7002 GCA_964243395.1 uncultured Acidobacteriaceae bacterium
CCGTGCAGGTGCGCGATCCAGCGCAGAACGGGGCTTAACCGCAGACTGATCGCGCGACTGATCGCGGGAAGCCTAGTTGTCCTCAGCAACGGGCCGGTGGCTAGCGTGTCAGGCGTCAAGCACCCCGAACTAGCGCGACAGACGTACCACAGGACCGAACCGCCTTCATTGCCGTGGGTCTTTGGGTGCGTTTAGAATTGCGCTGCTTATGGAGGGGAACATGCGGCCATGGATGATTTCAGTTCTGCTTGGAATGACTTTCCTGCCGAGTCACGCACAGGACATGCGACAGACGGCTGCTGCCAAGGCGGCGTGTGGCCCGCAGGAGACGACCTTTGATGTGGATGCGCTTCCTGCGCCCGTGTTGCCGCCGACTGATCCGACCAAAGCAGTTGTGTACATCATTGAACAGGAGAGCTCGACACCAGGGTTATGCTTCGGCCGATGTGGCGGGCTCACGCTGAAATTGGGACTGGATGGCCGTTGGATCGGGGCCGTGAACGGCAGCTCGTTCACTGTGATGGCCCTGGAACCAGGGGAGCATCACGTATGCGCTACCTGGCAGTCGCATGTAAAGAAGCTGTCCGAGAAGGTGGTGCTGCACGGGTTTACGGCCGAGGCCGGCAAGACGTACTACTTTGTCACTCATGATCTGGTGACCTCGCCGGAGGCAGGCAGCATGGCCAATATCACCCTGGAGCCGGCCAACCCGGATGAAGCGAAGATGCTGATTCAGGGTTATCCCCAGGTGAAGGCGACTCCAAAGAAATAGCGCAGCGGCTGGCTGCCTCTCGGTGCGATGAAGCCGTGAGGATCCCGGCGAGGCGGAGACCTCTTCCAGCTGATCTGTCCGTTCGACATAGGAAAAGGGGATCGGGTGAAAAGATTGTGCCGCGTGGGATTTTGGGTACTCGGCTGCAGCTTGCTGTGGGCTACTTCCCATGGGCATGGGCAGAGGAGCTCTCTAACCTCTGAGGTCATCCCGGCTGCGCAACGTGCACAGGCGGCCACCTTCACCGTTACAGACGTGCAAGGCAGACGATTCGACCTGGCGGCTCTCAAGGGTCGAGTCGTCCTGCTGGACTTCTGGGCCATCGCCTGTGGCGGCTGCAAGCTGGAGCTGCCCTGGTATGTCGGCTTCGATCAACAGTACAGAAGCAAAGGCCTCTCACTCGTCGGACTGGACATGTACGGTGAGGCACCGAGTGCAGTGAAGTCATTCGCCGCTGCGCACCAGATGCGATATCCGGTTGCGATTGGATCCGATGCGATCGGGGCTCTCTACGATTTGAAGGAGATGCCACTGACCGTTCTGATCGACCGCAAAGGACGCATCGCCGTGAGCCATGCTGGTGTTGTTGATCCAAAGATCTTCGAATCCGACCTGAAGACGCTCCTCGCGGAATAGCAACTGCACTGGCGGGGCAGGTGCGCCTGGCAGGCGCGCCGGGACCGAGGTGCTTGGGACATGCAGCCGAGGCCAGGGACATCGTAAGAAGCAACGCGCGGCCTCACGCGCGGCAAAGGCGATGACGATGGCGGTGAACGTTATCCAGCAAGCTCTGTGAGACTCTTTGCGCCGAGAGGAGAATGTGCACTTGTTATCTGCTTGCAATGATCTAGTCAACTAGAGCATTATGCAATGGTGACAGATCACGCAAGGGCGCAACGAGCTTTCAAATTCCGGCTGAGCCCGCACTCTGGCATCCCCGTGTATCGCCAGCTCATGGATCAGGTGCAAGCGGCTCTGGCCACCGGCTCTTTGCGCGTAGGCGATCAGTTGCCGACCGTGCGTTCCGTAGCGGTCGATCTGACGATCAACCCCAACACTGTCCTTAGGGCGTACCGGGAGATGGAGATTCGCGGCTTGCTGGACACCCAGCAGGGTTCAGGAACCTTCATCGCGCAGCACGAGATCAGACAGTCTCGGGAAGGCCACGAACGGCAGCTCACCACGCTCACGGAAGAGTTCGTATCGCGAGCCGGTCAAGCGGGATTCACCATCGACCAAGTGATCCATTCCTTGCAATCTCTTTCAAAGCGTAAAGAACCAAAGAGGAGGTAATCGTGTTCCAGTCCAAGCAGTTCAATGGCGTCGCCTTAACCGCGTTCCTTTCGTTCCTTGCGGGAGGCTACCTGCTAGCCAGGGTCACGGGCTCTGTCGTCCCGATGATCATCGGCGTTGCCATCGGCTTTTACCTCCTGTTCGCGATCAAGGTAGTCGCTCAATGGCAGAAGGTAGCCCTGTTGCGATTTGGGCGCTACCAGGGGTTACGCGGTCCAGGCCTCTTCTTGGTTATTCCTATTGCAGAACAGCTCAGCCGATACGTCGACCAGCGTATCCGTGTGACCACCGTGAGTGCCGAGTCGACTTTGACCCGCGATACGGTTCCGGTGAACGTCGACGCCATCGTGTTCTGGCTGGTTTGGAACGCTGAGAAGTCCATCCTTGAGGTGGAAGACTTCCTGCAAGCGATCACCCTAAGCTCACAAACGGCTCTACGAGAATCCATCGGTCGCCATCAGCTTGCCGAGATGATTACAGACCGCGACACGCTTGGGCGAGAACTGCAAAAGATCCTCGATGAGAAGACGACGCCGTGGGGGATTACCGTCCAGTCGGTTGAGGTTCGTGACGTTCGGATACCCCAGGCGCTTGAGAACGCCATGTCGCAGCAAGCGCAGGCGGAACGGGAGAGACAGGCCCGCGTCATCCTTGGCGAAGCTGAGGTTCAGGTCTCCGAGCAGTTCGCCCAGGCGTCTCGTGTGTACGAAAGGAACCCGGGCGCCCCGCATCTGCGCGGCATGAACATGCTTTACGAAGCGATCCGCGAGAAGGGGGCAATGGTGGTCGTTCCTTCTTCCGCAGTGGAGACGATGGGTCTTGGCGGAACCCTCGCTACCACTTCCATCGCCAAACAGCAGCAGGCGTAGGAGAATTCCGCGTGAAGAACACCACGCGATGTCTCGCCAGCCTTGTTCTGTTCGCTTCGGCTTGTCTGCAGGCACAGAATCAGACCGATCACTCTGAGCACGAGGTGCAGTTTGTCACGGTCGATCCCCGTGTTGAGCTCGAGGAATGGCTTCCTTGCGGGTCTTCGATGAAGAAGGAGGTGCGATGTATGAGAGTGCGTGCGGCTTGCGCCGTCATGGTGCTCCTGGTTCTTTCGTGTTGTGGCACGTCGGTGGGACAAGATGGGATATTTCCCCGCTGGCAAGCGGCACCTCTAGATTCATTGCGAAGGGCAGCGGAGTAGTGACGGCGATGCGGCCGTGCCTATCGTGGGGCGGGAATGCGAATCTGATTCGCTCTGCAGGTTCTCACGGTTGAGCAGCTCGCGGGTTGCAGATTCTTATCGAGGCAGACCTCTACGGCGGTGAGGTAGTTGTTGCCACAGCTAAGGGCGAGGCTGCTTGCCGGAATGGTTGGATTGCTGCGCGTGAACAGCGTCGTGAGCTGCGATGGCGTAAGGGTACTTGGCTGGCTGAGACCTTGTAGTTCAGGCGGAATCTGAATGCCTTGATCGGCACGGCGTGCCAGCGCGAGGAACTGACCGGGGGAGAGACCGGAGCAGGTGCCGTGCGTTTGCCATTCGTGCTGCAGCAGTGTGGGGTCAGGGTAGATGTCGGCGTATTGCGAAGGACGGGCGGGTCCGGAAGCTTCGCTGCAGTCCTCGGGGTAGGTGCCATCGTTGTTTTGCGGCCACAGGCCGTGGAGCGTGAAGGCACGGTGCTGGGCGCATTCGGGCGCGCCAGGATGGCCGTGGCAGAACTCGGGTGACCAGGAGAGGTTGAGGAGGTAGAAGTCGAATTGGCCAGGGGCAGCGGTGAGCGCCCGGCTGCTCTCGTGGCGACCGGAGCTTCGCACCTCGTTGCCGCGACGCGCGTACGCGCTGGCGTTGCGGTTGCCGGAGTTTTCGTTTCCTGCTTCAGGACGGTCGTAACTGGACCAGTTGTCTTCCGGTGCTTCACTGCGTGCGCCGTGATGGTGGCGATGATGCGACTCGGTCTGATAAGCACGGCTGTATGCGTCTCCGTCAGGAACACGGGTAGCGTCGTTCGACCGCGTGGGCTGGGGCTGCGGGACGTTGTTGCAGCCGCCCGTGATGAGTACGGCGCTCAGTGTTATCGCAAGTGCGAGTAATTTGTTCATCTGTGGTTTGAGATGAGGCTAAGCCGTCAAGGGCATGTTCACAAGAGCGATGCCCCGATGCAGATGTCTTTCCACCTTCCGTACCGCGCGCCTGCATCGCTCCGCTGCCGGCACACGGAGCGTGACTCACATCCCGACACCGTGGTCCTGACAGCCTGCCGCTACAGGTGCCTCCTCTACTGACGACCATCAGGCCGAGACCTGCCGCTGTTGGCTGCCCCTTTTCACCCGAGTTGAAGCGTTCAGGGCTGGATCGGCAGAACGGGCTGCGTTGCCGCAGGCAGGCTCACCATCAGCAGCTTTGCCAGTGTCGGCGCAATCTGTCGCATGTCGATGATGCCCAGATCGCGGCCCTGGCTGATGCCATGCCCTTCGGCGAAGAATGAGGATCGCATTGCGGGTCGCGACGGCAGGTAGCCGTGCATGCCGGTAGAAGGCGCATCCTCGACGACAGCGCCCTCCAGCGCGCCGCCGGGATCGAAGCCGTCCTTGTAGTCCACCAGAAAGGCAGCATCCGGGAAGCCCCCGCGAGCCACGATCTCGTCGTGGGTCAGGATCGTCGCGATGCCATTGGCCGGATCGGCCTTGGCTGCTTCCAGAACGGATTGGACTTTGGCCATTAACCGCGCATCGTGAGGGTCGTGGAGCACGATGGCGTTGGATCCACCGGCCGCCCAGGCCTCAGCCCGCCAGCTGACCACGGAAGATTCACGCCGGCCAGCCACGGGGGGTCCCAAGGTGATCAGCCCGGCGCGCGTCAGCAGGATGTTGAGGTTCACACGATGGTCCACACGCAGGAAGCCATGATCGGAGACCACAACGATGCGGCTCTGGGGGTTCACGGCCAGCGCAGCCTTCTCAATCTGGCCGATCTGCCCGTCCAGCGTCTCCATGGCCGCGTTGGCCTGCGGGCTGAATGGGCTGTGTTCGTGTTCTTGCTCGTCGAGGTCCGTGAGGTGTACAAGCAGGAGCCCAGGATGAAACTTGCGGAGCAGGGCCACAGCTTCGGCGGTCTTGGTCACGTCCTCGTCCACATCTTTCGAGGGGTGAATACCGATCTCGTCGAGAATGTCAGCCGGATGATAGGGCGAACTCGCCGGCTTGTCCGTGTGTTCTGACTGCGTGCCCTCCGCAATGTTGTAGTCGATCGGTGCGTTGATGGTGACCGGCCATCCCACGTTGGCCGTCTTGATGCCGGCAGCATCCGCGGCGGTGTACAGCGTGGGAACCTTGATGTCGGCAAAGTCCCAGTACCAAGTGTTCGGGTGTTCCCGTAGCGGATCGAAGATCGTGTTATCGATGACGCCATGTTCGGCGGGCCAGACGCCGGTGACCATCGTCGTGTGGCTGGGATAGGTCACGGTAGGAACGACCCCGACCACACCGTCCGCATAGCTGCCGTGCCTCATGAAGTGCTGCAGCACCGGCACTTTCAGATGATGTTCCTGCGCATGGGTGATGTACTCCGGCTTCATACCGTCGATGGAGATCACCACTAGCGGTGGGACAGTCTGCGCGGGGGCACAACCGGGGAGGGCTAAGAGCGATGCACTCAGGAGCGCGGTACGGATCGACATGTAAGTATTTTCACAGAGCTGTGCTGCAAGGGTGTGAAAGCGTGCGGTCCATGGGCCCAACGGACCGCCTCAGGCGTAACCGATGCGTCCTTCCGGGTTATCACTCCGCAAGGGTCTTCGGCGAAAACCTCGCGTACAGCAGCGGTAGCACATAGAGTGTAAGCACGGTGGCAGTGACGAGCCCGCCAATGACCACAGTCGCCAATGGTCGTTGGACTTCGGCTCCGCGCGAGGTTGACAGGGCCATCGGAATAAATCCCAGACTGGCCACCAGCGCAGTAATCATCACGGGGCGCAGTCGATCCGACGCGCCGTTACGTACCGCGTCCTCGGGCGACTGGCCCGCAGCACGCAGTGAGTTGATGTGACTGACCATCACCACCCCATTCAGCACGGCAATGCCAAACAGTGCGATAAAGCCGACACTGGCGGAGAGGTTCAGGTTGATTCCGCGCAGCCAGAGAGCGGCGATGCCTCCAACCAGCGCCAGCGGCACAATCAGAAGGATCAGGAACATCTGCTTCGCATTCCTGAACGTCGCGTACAGCAATCCCGCGATGATGAGCAGCGACACCGGAAAGACAACCAGCAGCCGAGCCTGCGCCCTTTGCTGATTCTCGTACTGGCCGCCCCACTCCAGGTGGTATCCGGGCGGGAGCGGCAGCCCCTTCCCGATCGCCGCCTCGGCATCACGCACAAAGCTACCCAGGTCGCGCCCTTCCACATTACTCATCACTACAACACGCCGGTGAGCCTGTTCGCGGTTGATCAGGATGGGCCCACGCACCTGCCGTATCTCCGCCACCTGATCCAGTCGAACTAAGCCGTCCTCAGGGGTCTTGAAGGTGAGCGCACGCAGCTGGTCCGGGTCGTTGCGCAGCGTGGCCGGCAGACGAAGCGCAATCGGGAAGCGCTGTTCCCCTTCGATCATCTCTGAGACCTGTCGGCTGCCGTACAGCGATTCGATCAGTTGCTGCACGTCACTCACGGTGACGCCATAGCGGGCGGCGGCTTTGCGGTCGATAACGATCTGCAGCTCCTCGGCGCCAGAGATCAGCTCCATCTGCGTCTCTGACGCGCCCTTCACACTCCCAATAATGCTGCGCGCCTGTTTGCCGAGCTGCTCTAGCGTATTGAGGTCATCGCCAAAGATCTTCAACGCTGCGTCACCTCGTGTGCCGGTGATGGTCTCATCCATGCGCATCTCCATGGGCTGCGTGAACTCATAGTTCACCCCAGGAATTTTGTTCAGCTCTGCGCCGATGCGGTCGG
>CAXTFS010000181.1:0-6983 GCA_964243395.1 uncultured Acidobacteriaceae bacterium
TCCGTCGGCAACGAGCTTCTTCAAACCGGCGAGGGTCACCGCCGAGGCCGGCTCCCAACCGATGCCCTCGGCCCCGATCTCGGCCTTGGCATGCGCGATCTCTCGCTCGTTCACCTGCTCACACCACCCACCGGTCGCAGCCAGCATACGCACTGCCTTCTGCCACGAAGCCGGGTTCCCGATGCGGATCGCCGAAGCCCGCGTGTCGGCGATCACAGGGTCGAGCCGCACGCCACCGTTCTCGTGCAGACTCCGATAGAGCGGATTGGCACCTTCGGCCTGAATGATGCTGATCTTCGGTACGCGCTGGATAAACCCCAGCTGCTGCATCTCCGCAAAGCCCTTGCCCAATGCCGACGAGTTCGCGAGGTTTCCCCCCGGCACCACGATGTGGTGCGGCACGCGCCAGTCCATCTGCTCCAGAATCTCGATTGCGGGCGTTTTCTGGCCTTCCAGGCGGTACGGATTCACCGAGTTCAGCAGGTAAATCGGCGCGCGGCGAATCAGCTCATTAACTACTCGCACGCAACCGTCAAAGTCGGTCCGCAGCTGTACCGTAGTTGCGCCGTAGTCCATCGATTGCGACAGCTTGCCCCAGGCAATCTTGCCTTCCGGGATCAACACCAGGCTGCGCAGCCCCGCACGCGCCGCGTAGGCCGCCATCGCCGCCGAGGTATTGCCGGTCGACGCACAGGCTACCCACTCGTACCCGCTCGCCACCGCGACCGACAGCGCCGCGGTCATGCCGGTGTCCTTGAAGGAGCACGTAGGATTCATGCCCTGGTGCTTCGCGAGCAGCCAGTTCAGCCCCAGGGCCTCGGCCGCGCGCGGCATCTCGTAGAGCGGCGTATTGCCTTCACGCAGTGTGATGATCCGGTCATCGGCAACGATGGGCAGCAGCTCGCGAAAGCGCCAGACACCACTCTGGTCGGCCGGGAGCGTCGACGTCCGGCGCTCGTTCCAAAGGTGCCGCAAGGCACCGGGGTTAGGCCGCCACAGATGCTGCGCGTCCGCCTGCGCACCGTCGCTCCACGGGTATTCGACCTCGAACAGGGCGTCGCATGCCGCGCAGCGGAAGTTGCCGCTGACCTGGGCAGGAGCGACGCGGCTGCGGCAGCCAGTGCATCTGAGCGTGTGTGTTGTCGAGACCATACGCCCCTCCAGCTTACCGTAGAGCCAATCGCCTTCACCTCACCTTGGCTTTCGTGGCGCTTGCCCTGTGCCCAGCGGGCTACACCGCGGCGCAGAGCCCCAGCAGTCCACGGGAGCTGCATGTGGCGGCGGCAGCCGATCTGCAACCCGTGCTCCCGGCGCTTGCGGAGTTCTACGCGCGGTCCACCGGCGTCCACGTCCTCCCCACCTTCGGCTCGTCGACAACCCTGACACAACAGCTACAGAACGGTGCTCCCGAAGACCTGTTTCTCTCCGCGGACTGCCTGCATCCGCAGGCGCTCGTAGACGGGCACCTTGCCGACGATCCGCAACCGGTGCTCTACGCGCACGGTGTCCTCGTTCTATGGGCGCGCAGGGACTCCAGAGCCCAACCGCTCTCGCTCGATCGCCTGCGGAACACACAGGTGACGCACGTGGCCGTCGCGAACGATCTGCATGCCCCCTACGGCCAGGCCGCCACGGCCGCGATCCGCGCGCTGCACCTCACCGACGCGCTAGCCGGCAAGCTGGTCATCGGAGAAAACATTATGCAGACCGCCCAGTTCGCGCAGACCGGCAACGCTGACGCCGCGTTCATCTCGCTCACTATCGCCGGAAGCCCGCAGTACCGCGAAAGCGGCAGCTATGTCCTTGTGCCAAAGGTCTACCCGGAGATCCGGCAGTGTGGCGTCGTCCTGCGCAGCGCAAAGAATCGCACCGACGCCCACGCATTCCTCACCTGGCTCACAAGTGACGCCACGCAAGGGAAGCTCAAGCCACTCGGCCTCGATCCCGCCCGCTAGATCGCTTTACCCTCCCCTTTTGTCATCCCGCAGCAAAGCGAAGGGATCTGCTTTACCGCCGGGCGCAACACCCACCCCAACCGGAGACTCCGAAGCCCAACCGCTACACTGGGCGGCATGGATCTCGTCGCGCTCGGCATCACGGCCCGCCTCGCCGCGCTCACGACCCTTATCCTTCTGCTGCTCGCCACGCCACTGGCACTGTGGCTGGCCCGGCGAGACACCTGGCCGCGCCGTTGCGTGCAGGCTCTGGCACTGCTGCCGCTCGTCCTTCCGCCGACGGTCTTCGGCTTCTACCTGCTCGAAGGCCTCGGCCCCAACACCGCACTTGGCCGCGCCCTGATCGCTGTCTTCGGCCATCCGCTGGCCTTCAGCTTCACCGGTCTGCTCGTTGGCTCGGTGATCTACAGCTTTCCGTTCGCCCTGCAGCCGCTCACGGTCGCGTTCGCAGATGTCGACCCGCACTTCCGCGACGTGGCTCGGGTGCTCGGCGCGTCGCCCTGGCAGGTCTTCGCACGGGTTGTGCTCCCGTTAACCCGCAAGGCGTTCCTCGCCGCGGCCGTGCTCTCCTTCTGTCACACCGTCGGCGAGTTCGGCGTCGTTCTCATGGTTGGTGGCGACATCCCCGGGAGCACGCGCACACTTTCCATCTCACTCTTTGATCAGGTGCAGGAGGCTAACTACGCCGCCGCCAATCGCACGGCGCTCTGGCTGGTCGCACTGTCCTTCCTGACCCTGGTCGCCATGCAGGTCCGTCCACGACGCGAGGCCATGCCCCTTGCCTGACGCTGCGGCCCCTAACCTCCAGTCCGGCCCGGCCGGCCATCATCGCCTTTCTGTACGCGGCCGGCTGGGCTCCCTGCAGGTGGGCGTTGACGCCAACTTTGACGCACCCTGGACCGTGCTTTTCGGTCCTTCGGGCTGCGGCAAGAGCACCCTGCTTCGCGCGGTCGCTGGCCTCACCACCGGGTTGCGGGTCGCCGTTTACCGCAAGGCCGGCGCAGACCGCTGGACGGCACTTCAGGACGGCGATCGCTCGACACCGCCTGAAGATCGGCAGCTCGCCTACGCTCCCCAACAGGCCGCGCTCTTCCCTCACCTGACGGTTCTCGAAAATGTTGCTTTCGCATCTTCGATTCGCGGCGGAACCACTTCGAGCAGGGCTATGGCCGCCGACGCCCTAGCCTTGTTCGATCTCCGTGCCCTGGCCAGGCGCCTGCCACGAGAGCTCTCGGGCGGTGAACGCCAGCGGGTGAGCCTTGCCCGCGCCCTCGCCGTGCCGGACGCCCGCCTTGTTCTGCTTGACGAGCCCTTCGCCGGGCTGGACCGCGCACTCCGCGACACCTTCCTGCCGCCGATGCAGGAACTCCTCCTCACCCGGCACACACCCGTGATCTCCGTAACCCATGATGTCGACGAAGTCTTTCTGCTGGGCGCCGATGTCGTGCGCTTGCGCGACGGACAGGTGATCGCTCAGGGCAGCCCCAACAACGTACTTGCAGAGGAAGCCGCCCGCATGCGTCGCGCGCTACAGCCAGACACAGATGCCAGCTGAGTAAGTATCAGCTGGAGGCAGCGACCCGCGCGGCATTGCCTGTGCCCAGCAGTACCGGCTCGCGCTCCAACGTGATCCCGAAGCGCGCGGCTACTCCCTCGCGGATCCGCATCTCGAGCGCCAGGATTTCCGCGCACGCGGCCCCGCCACGGTTGGTCAAGGCCAACGTATGCCGGGTCGAAAGTCCGGACGCACCCAAGCGAAAACCCCTGGGGAAGCCCGCGCGTTCGATCAGCCAAGCCGCTGAAAGTTTCACGCGGCTCTGCCCGGCGGGAAAGGTCGGAACTGCACCGTCCGGCACCCCGGCAGCCCTGGCCACGGCCGGCACCTGTGATTGAGGCACAACAGGGTTCTTGAAGTACGATCCAGCACTCTGGGTGTCCGGATCGCCCGGGACAATCACCATGCCCTTTGCGCCACGGATCGCGCGTACTCGCCCCGCGACCTCCACCAGCGAAGGCGGGTGCTCGCGGCCCCCAAACGCGCGCTGTAAGTCTGCATAGCGAAGTTGCGGCGCGCCTCCCGCACGTAGCTCGAAGCGTACCCGGGTGATCACATACCTGTCCCGCTCCTCGGTGTTGAAGACGCTGCTGCGATAGCGAAATTGACACTCTTCCGCCGTCATCTCGACGAACGTTCCGCTGGCGCGGTCCAGCGCGCGTACCGAGATGATCGTTTCGGCGACTTCCTGCCCGTATGCCCCGACATTTTGCACGGGCGACGCACCGACACTGCCCGGGATCCCCGCCAGACACTCCATGCCAGCACAGTCGGCGGCCAGGGTGAGGTCTACCAGGTGGTCCCAGGACTCCCCGGCACCCACATCGAAGCGGCATCCCTCCCGCTCCACCCCTCGAATACTGACGCGCAGCACAACTCCGTCAAAGCCCTCGTCCGCAACCAGAAGATTGCTGCCGCCGCCGAGAACAAACAGCGCTAAACCCTGCTCGGCGGCCCACTGAACAGTCTCGGCGACATCCCGCTCGTCTGCCGCTTCGACAAAGTAGCGTGCACACCCACCGATCCCAAAGGTCGTGTAGCGTGCCAACGAAACTTGCTCCTGAAGCCTCACCGCCTAAGAGGCTACATGATCCTCTGCGATGGTTTCACCGGGAGTTACAACTGAGAACATTGCATCCTCCCTTTCGGACATACAATCAAACGAGCGACGTTCTGCCAATGGAACGAAGGAGAAAACATGTATCCAGAGTTGATGGTGATTCCGATGCGCGAAGAGTTGACCCGCGCCGGGGTGAATGAGGCCCGCACCGCCGCCGATGTGGACAACGCGATTGCGCAGCCCGGCACGACCATGGTCGTGGTGAACTCGATCTGCGGATGTGCCGCCGGCAAGATGCGTCCCGGTGTTCGTCTCGCCATGCAGCACGGCACCAAGCCTGATCATGCGGTGACGGTGTTTGCCGGCCAGGACCGCGAGGCCACCGATCGCGCCCGTGGGTACTTTGGCGGACACCCGCCCACCTCGCCCGCGATCGCCATCCTGCGGGACGGCCAGCTCGTGTACCTGATGCAGCGTTCGGCGATCGAGACCTCGACCGCTCCCGCGATTGCCCAGGAGCTCGCGCGTGCGTTCGACGCCTACTGCGTCCAGACCAACGCGTAGCTGCTGCTACGACCTGAGGGAACAGGGCGGCTTCGGCTGCCCTGTTCTGTTTCTCCGCAGCTTTTCGTCCGCAGGATGAAGTATTAAAGTTTTGGCGCGATCCGCCGATGAGAGAACTGTATGCAGAGTCTCTCCTCCGCTCCTCTTCCCGCCCGAGTTCTGCCTGATCTGGCGCCCGACGCCGATCCAGCCATCACCCTGCTCGGCCCCAGCAAAGCCATGGAGCACCTTTGGACGCAGGTGCGGCGCCTCGCTCCCCACGTCCGTACGCTTTTGCTTACCGGCTCACCCCACTCGGGGCAGGAGGCAGTCGCGCGCCTGCTTCTGGACCTTTCGCCGTTTCCCCGGCGCGGCTTTCTGGCACTCCGGCCCGCAGAGGCTGAAGAGCATCTGCTTAGGCCCCTCGCATCGGCTGCGCTTCCCGCCGATCTGCTGCTCTTCCTCCCCGACGTGCATCGTTTTTCCGGTGCGGCCCAGAGCAGCCTTCTGCGGCTGCTGCGCGGGCGCCGTGCGGGCACCCTCACCATAGTCGCCGCCACGGACGAGGATCTGGGCGTCGCCGTCGCCCTGGGCCGGTTCTCGGAGGAGTTGGCCGAGGCGCTGGGGTCCGTCCAGCTCGACGTGCCCGCGCTGCGGGACCGCACCGAAGATTTGCCCATGCTCTTCACCCAGCTGCTCGCCGCAGGTTCCGGCACCGCAGGCCGTCCGTCACCGCAGACCGACGAGGACTTCCTCAAGGCCGCTGCGGAGCATTCCTGGCCGGGGAACCTTCGGGAGCTCGGGCGAGTCACCGAGCACCTGGTCCGGCAGATGGGCGATGGAACCGAACTGACTCGATCAGACCTCGGCGCAGCGCTGGCTGCGGTACAGCAAGCATCCGGCGGCGAGCCCCTCCCACTACGCATGATCAAGCTCGATACCGTCGTTCAGGAACACATCTGCGCTGTGCTGAACGGCTGTCGCGGAAACAAACTACGCGCCGCTGAAGTGCTCGGCATCAGCCGCTCCACGTTGTATCGCATGCTGGAGACCGCCGCCGCGCCTTCATCATTGCGGCTGGCCAGCTAGCTCACGCGGCAGCGACTCGTCTGGGCGGTGGTACGCTGGCCGGATGTCACCGATAGCGCCGGAACCGGCTCAGTCATCAGGATCGAAGGGGGAAGCAGGTTTCCCGAGCAAACTCGCGGTCCTGGGCGCCGGCAAGATGGGCGGTATCCTGATCAGCGCGTTCCTCAAGTCAGGCCTGTTTCGCCCCGAGGACATCTTTGCGACCGTGGCACACGGCGAGCGGGCGGCGGCCGTGGGTGAGCGGCTGGGCGTCCGTTGTGGGACGTCCAACCTGCAGGCGGCGATGGACGCCGACCTGATTCTGCTCGGTGTTAAACCGACGCAGATCGTGGGCGTTGTGCGCGAGATCGCCCCTGCCCTGACGGCGGGCAAGCTTGTGATCTCGATCGCCGCGTCGGTGACTACGGTTGCCATCGAGGCCGCTGCCGGGGAAAGCGTCGCGGTGGTGCGCGCCATGCCGAACACCCCCGCCACGCTCGGTGCCGGCATGACCGCGCTGGTTCGAGGCCGCTCCGCCAGCGAGGAACAAACCGCCCTGGTCGAACGCATGTTCCGCACAGTCGGGCGCACCGTGGTGCTGGATGAAAAGCACATGGATGCTGTGACCGGACTCTCGGGCTCCGGCCCGGCGTTCCTGTACATCATCCTGGAAGCCCTGGCCGAGGCCGGCGTGAACGTGGGACTGCCACGCGACGTGGCCACCCTGCTCGCTGCGCAGACCGCCTTTGGCGCGTCGCGCATGGTGCTCGAGACCGGTGCCCACCCAGCATTACTCAAGGAC
>CAXTFS010000182.1:0-6932 GCA_964243395.1 uncultured Acidobacteriaceae bacterium
CGTGGAGCGCGGGATTCCTCCTACGTGAGCGTTAACGAAGAGCACGCTGCCGTTGGAGTTAGCCGCGACCGAACGAATCCCCAGCGGCGGCCCGAGGCGTTGCCCGTTCACTATCGCCGAACCGGCAAACCAGGTATCCCGCCCCGCGACGTTGTCGAATCCTTCCAAAGCTTCGAGCAAGCCTCGCTTGTCGCTCAACTGCAGCATGCGCGCATCTTCCGTGCCCACATACGTGGTACCCAGAGCGGCCATACAGCACGACAGCTCGAACTCGCTGGTAGTCAACTTCGCCCAACGACCACTCGGCTCGCGCCGCCAGAGCGAGTGACCGCCGACGATGGCGAGCACCCCACCCCACCCATCCGGTGCAAGTCCCCTAACGGGTTGCTTCGCAATCTCTTGTGCCCGTCCATCGCGCGTTACGGCGAACAGCCCATCTTCCCATGTGGCAACGAGTATTGTCGGATTTGCCAAGCCATAGCTCTTTCTTGAGCGTGTCCGTAAGGACTCTCAATATGGGATGTTACGTCGGGTTGACCCGAGTATGGCCGGCCTACCTGCCGAGCCATACCCAGCAGGTGTGTGTGTCGTTTGCGCATCCATGCGACAAAAGCGGCCTGCACGCTGGGACCGCTGGTGTCGTAGGACTTTGTCTCATTGCCGAGCTGTCAAACTGCTTGGCGTGAGTGCGGCGGTACACGCCACAAAGAGCAGTATTCGATTCACCGTTCAGACTCCTCGTTCCAACGCATCGGTGTTGCTTCCTCGGCTCCGCGCAGACGCGCAGCGGAATCGGAGAAGAGGGGGCTAGCGAGTATTTGCCAGCATACCTGCCTGCCTCCCTTGCTGCAGTACTTCATCTTCCAGTGCGTAGAAACAGAAGGAGCCCGGACCGAAGCCCGGGCTCTCTCTGCAGCGCTCATTCTGAAACTTACTGCGAGGTCAATTTGAACGCCTCGCTGGTTGAGGTTTTGCGGCAGGGATTGATCTGCAGCTGTTGACCGTGGCTGGGGGTTCCATTAGGCACGTTGAGGCAAAGACCGCTGTTACGATCTTGAAACTCGTAGTCGCCGTTGGAGAGCAGCACGGGTAGGAACTGCTCGTTGTTGCCGCCGCCGTATGTCCACAGCTGCATCCCTGTACCCGGCGCGGTGCCCACGTTCACCACATCCCAGCCCAGGGTGCTCGCGTTCCTGGTTGTCACTTCGTAATAGCCGTTCGAGGTCGCTGTGAACTTCCACTGCTGGTTGGCATTGCCGCTGCCGCACGTCCATTGCTGTAGAACAGTCCCATTGGAGGTGCCTCCGCCGGTATCGTCAAGGCAGCTGCCGCTCGCCTGATTAGCGATCGTATAGAACGCCGTGGTCGAGATGCCGCCGCTGCCAGCTGCCGACGTGGTGGCGCTGACCTGCGAGGAGGCCGGTGAGGAACCCGCCGAGTTCACTGCTTCCACCACGTAGTAGTAGGTGGTAGAAGCCGTAAGCCCGGTGTCCGAGTAGCTCGTTGCGGTCAGGCCACTCGTAATGAGATTGCCCGAAGCCGGTGTAAAGCCGCTCGTTGTGCTGCGATACACGCTGTAGATCGCACCGGTCGTCGTGCTTGCCGTCCAACTCAGGTTGATCTGGCTGCTCGACGCCGCCGTCGCCGTCGGGCCTGTGGGGGCCGCCGGAACAGTGGTGCTGATCACATTCAGAGTGAACATCTGGCTCGTCGCGCCGTTGCAGGTAGTGACCTGCGCCTGCTGACCGTTGTTCGAGTTCGGCAGACTGAGGCAAAGGCCGCTGTTGCGATCAATAAGCTCGTAGTAGCTGCCGGATTTGACGGGCTGAAATTGCTCATTCAAGCCGCCGCTGTAGGTGTAAAGCTGTACGTTGGTTCCGGAGGTCGTTGCGGAGTTCACCACATCCCAACCCACACTGCTTGCGTTGGCCGTGGCGACCTTGTAGTAGCCGTTGCTGGTGGCTGTAAAGTTCCACTCCTGATTCACATTGTTGGCGTAACACGTGTACTGCTGCAGGACTGTTCCATTGGCAGTGCTTCCGCCCGTATCGTCCAGGCACGCTCCGCTTGCCTCGTTAACGATCTGGTACGGGCTGGTGGAGAGAGCTGCCGCGGCCGCTGAGGTGGTCCCACTTGCCTGGTTTGAGGCTGGCGAGGTGCCCACCGAATTCACTGCTTTCACGGCATAGTAGTAGGTGGTCGAAGCTGTCAGTCCGGTGTTCGCGTAAGAGGTTCCAGACAACCCTGAAGCAACCAGGTTCCCAGAGCCGGGAGTAAAGCCGCTGGTGGTACCGCGGTACACGCTGTAGGTCACACTGGCCGTGCTGCTGGCCGTCCAGCCCAGATTGATCTGGGCGCTCGAGACCACGCTGGCAGACAAGCCGCTGGGGGCTGTCGGCACAACAGCCGTAGTGGTGGCACTTGCCTGGTTGGACGGGTTGCTTGTGCCGCCCGACGCGACCGCCTCCACAAGGTAGTAGTAGGTCGTCCCGGCGGTGAGGCCGGTGTCGGAGTAGTTGGTAGACGCCAGTCCGGTCGCAACCGAGTTCGACGGAGAGGGTGTGAACCCACTCGCCGTGCTGCGGAACACGCTGTACGTCACGCCCGAAGTCGTGCTGGCCGTCCAGTTCAGGTTGATTTGTGTAGTGGAGGAGGTCGTCGCAACCAGGCTTGTGGGTGCCGCCGGCGCCACACCGCCGCTGGGCGTCCATGTGAAGGTCGCCACCGCACCGGCCGGCAGCGTGTAGGCGAAGCTGGCGTTGGTCGGTGCATAGGTCACGTTGAACGTTGCCGAGGCGGAGCCGTCGTTAAAGGCGATCAACACCATCGATCCGTTAGGATTTTGAAACGCCACATCCTCTATGCCGCCGCCGCTGATAGCCGCCGAGTTGGAATCGACCCGGTAAGCGCCAGGGGTGACGAACTTCGAAGCATGCCCGAACATGTAGTTTTCCACGTTGTAGGTGATCGTGGCCGGACTGGTGCTGGTGTTGATTGTGACGAACCCGCGGCAGTTGCTGCAGCCACCGTTGGTTGGACCGGAGTTCTGATCGAGCGCCAAGTTCCATTCTGTGACGCCCTTGGCCCAGTTGCGCGTGGCGCCAATGATGATGTGCTCCATGCCCCAGCTGAGATCACCGGCGAAGTTTCCGGTTGTCTCGCCGGAGCACTCCGTAAACCATGTGCCCTTGTTGGGGTAAGCTGACTCCACCGTGGACTGCGCGGAGGGGTCGCCCGAATAACAGTGCCACGAGATACCTGCTACGGCGGAGTACGCTCCACTGTTGTTTAGAATCGCTTCCGGATAACTGGTATCACCCCAGTTATGCTCGTAACCGAAGATCTTCGTGCTGAGGCTGGCGTTGCTCAGCGCCGGTCCGAGGTAAGAGCCGATGAAATTGGCTTCCTCGCTGGACGAGAAGGACTCTGTGGGATAACTGGTGTTGGAATTCTCCGGCTCATTTTGCGCTGCTACCGCGTAAATAGGAATGCCTTGCGCCTGATAGGCCTGAATCGCTTTAACAAAATATTGGGAGAGCGACGTGTAATAGCTGTCATTGAAATTTCCGCCATTCATCGTAGCGGACTGCTTCATCCAGGCCGGCGGGCTCCAGGGCAGGAATTCCACCTTGATGTTCGGATTGATAGCGAACGCCTGCTTGAGCACCGGGATGGTGTACGTCATGTCCTTGGCGATGGAGAAGTTCGCCAGGCTGACGTCCGTCGATCCACTGGCAACATCGTCATAGCTGAAGTTTCCCTGCGCTGAAAAATCGCTGGCCCCCATGGGTTGCCGCAGAAAGTTCAGGCCGATCCCCGGATTGCTGCTGGTGCCGAACAGATTGCCCATCAGTGTCGACTGCTGCGCCGCGGTTAGCTTGTTGTAAATCAGGTAGGCAGAAGAATCGGTCATCGACGCGCCGAACCCATCCATCTGCTGGTACCTGGTGTTGGGGTTCACGGTGATGGTCGACGTGCCGTTGGCCGTGGAGCCAAACGACACCGAAGGCTGGCTGGTGAGCAGTAGCGTTTGGTCCGCATTTGTCTGATAGACGGAGACGGTCTGCGCACCTGCTGGTACAAGCGCGAGGATCGAAGTGAGGAGCCCCGTCCATATGACTAAAGGGGCATTCAGCTTGAGTGACATGTTTTGGCTCCAAGCGTTGGTTCTCGGTGGATTACTTGAATGATGTACGGCAAACAGCCGCGCCCTGCATTGTCCGAACGTCGCCTGCGACGGAGGTTCTATCTTGAGTGAACCTCGTCTGCGTGCTCGCAGACGCTGAGAACTATAGACACGCCGCGCGAATCCGTCCACACTTTCTTTGCAGTGGAATCTCTGACAAAGTGATCGTGGGTCACACAATCCCCCGCAAGAAGATAGAAGGGGAATACTTTGTACTTTGTAGTGCAAAGCTGCAAGACACACCAGGGCGGTCAATGACTCAATGCCTTACTTCTAAGTTGTCAGCATTGAGACGAGAGCGCGGTTGCCTCCCGGCAAAGGCAACCGACACCGGTAAGGAGGATCAAGGCCACCACGACATGCGTGAGCCGGAACGATAGAAGGTTTTCGAAGTAGATGTCGTCTAGATGATCGTTACCGTGATTGCCCCCGAAGCTGACGTACCCGGGTCCGTGGCGACCAGCGAACCGGTTCCGATGTTCGCTAGGTCACTTGCCGGGACGGCCAAGTCGTGTGCGTTGCATCCACGATCGTCGTTGTGCGGTACCCACTGTTCCATGACACCGCGACACCGGGCACAAAGTTGTTTCCCGTCAAGGTAAGCAACGTGTTCTCGGATCCATAAGCAATACTTGTGACCGAGCTCCCACTCAGCGCAGCTGGCTGGACGTAGGCAGGAAGGTGTTCTGGTCAAATACCTGAAGGCCATCCGGAACACTACCGTAGGTCGTGCTCGGCATTATTCACGAAGTAAAACGCTCGCTGTAGGCTAGCGTCCGGAGCAAAACCGAGACTGGAGGAAAACTCCCCACCGCCATTCATTGGGAAAACGCCGACTCGTGTTGCGGGCGAGGTCGCGGGATTGGCGACGCCGCCCGCGTTGGCAAAGGCGAGGCCACCGCTGCGCTTCAAGCACCCGAAGTGCTCCAGGGTCGACCGGTGTACTGGGAGTAGTTGTAGTAGGTGAATCCAGCCGAAGTCACCGTGTAGTGATCGAACGTTGAGCCCGAGTTGTCGGTATCAAAGGCAAGAAGATCGCTCGCATCCGAGAAGGAGATGCAGGAGCCACTCTAGGGACCGGAGGCCTGCCCACGGATGGCGGCAGTCCTATTTACGGGATCGAAATCGAAGACCGCATTGCCGGAGTAGGAGGCAAGATCCAGCGCAATCGTATTTTCCGTTCCAGGTTGGGTCGCAACACCGCGGAGTGCAATGCCCCCGTCGAAGCTGGAGTTCGTGGGCACGGCGTAGGTGAAGTCCGGTTGCTGGGTGAGCATGTTGAAGCGCGCAACGCTCTGGCACGTTGAAGGGCATCGGCACGGAGCTGCAGGCGTAGATTGCGGGCCTTCATCGAAAACGAAGCTCCTGGCCAGGCCGGCGTCCATCTTGAAGTACTGCGGGCTGCGCACGTTATTTCGGCTGCCGATGGTGAGACTGACCGGGCCGGTGGTGCGCCTGCAGATGCCGGGACGTGAAGCGATTGAGGAAAGCCGCGTGCAAGTCTGTCTACTCCGCGGAGCGATCGAACTCGATGGCGCCCACGAAGTTGCCGCCAGGATCCTCAAAGAATAGAAGATGTCCCACCTGCGGAATAGTTGAAGGCTCGAGCACGATCTTTGCGCCATGCTCGCGTAGCAGAGCCTCCGTCTGCTTCAGCGAAGTCACAGCGATGGTGCACTCGAAGCCGTGGGTCTGAACGCCGGGGACTAATACTCGCCGCTTCTGCAGTCCACCGATCATGGTGACTGGTTCGGAGCCGGTATTGATCTGATAGAAGCCCGGCGGCCCATACGGCTTGAAATTCCAATTGAAAACCGCCTCGTAGAAGGCGCGAGTGGCTTCAACATCGTCTGTGTTGATTGCGAAGTGAGCAAGATGGTTCATGTCTGCAGCTTAGGTCGCACCGCGGCAGGCGTGAAGACGATACTCTGCAAAGAAATGTCGAAGAAACGTCATCCTGAGTTCGGGGTTAGAACCTTTGCCGTCACAACGCGCATGGCGTCCATGCTGCCACCGCAGTCTCCGGAGTGGGCACAGTTGATCTATGCGACGAGGGGCTCGCTCACAGTGGAGTGTCCCCTGGGCGCAAAGCTGTGGTATGTGCCTGCGCGTCGTGCGCTTTGGATTCCCGCGGGCGTGGCCAGCACTCTGCGGATGCGCGGTGCGGTCCGCCTCCGCATGATCTATCTGCACGAGTCGCTCCGCAAGGGAGCTTCGGAGACCCAGGCGCTCAACGTGGCACCACTGTTGCACGAGACGATTCTGGAAGCGGTACGGCGAAGCGTTCTAACTTCAAGTGAGCCCTTAACTCGGCTGATCGTGGAGCTGCTTCTGGCCGCGCCGTCTGCGCCATTGATGCTGCCCATGCCGCGAGACGTCAGGGCCCTGCGCGTGACGACGCTCCTGCTGCGCAATCCGGCCAACGCAAAGACGTTGGCGGAACTGGCGCGTGGTGCGGGTGCGGGGATTCGGACCCTGGAGCGGATTTTCGCCACCGAGGCCGGGATCGGCTTTGCAGCCTGGAGACAGCGTCTGCGCATGCTGGAGAGCATGCGGCGTCTGCTCGAGGGTGATTCCGTCGCAGCCGCAGGCGAGGCAGTTGGCTACGAGAGCGTGAGCGCGTTCGTAGTCGCGTTCAAAGCCACCATGGGCGAGACACCGGCCAAGTGGGTCCGCACGGAAGTACTCGGACGCTAGAGGCAGCCGTACCGGTCGTCTGCAGACATAAGCTTTATAAGGATCAGGC
>CAXTFS010000183.1:0-6893 GCA_964243395.1 uncultured Acidobacteriaceae bacterium
AACGGTTCTGCCTACGTCCTATCTCCGCACCCGGTTGTTTGTTCATGATCTCCGCGATGCCCCTCCGCACCTGGTCTACACGGCAGACTCGATCTGGGAGGCGCCCAACTGGTCCCCGGACGGCAAGTACCTGATCTCCAACCATGACGGCGGCATCTACAAGCTCGTCCTGAAAGCCGACGGGACTGCGATGCCGGAAAAACTGGCCATCCCAGCGAGCTACAGCTGCAACAACGACAAGGCGCTCTCCCCCGATGGCAAGCAGCTCGCCTTTTCCGCCAGTCCGCCCGCGGGTCAGGGGTCGGAGGTCTTCGTCGCCGACGCCGATGGCACCCACGTTCGGCAGATGACGCACCAGTCGCCCAGCTATTTTCACGGCTGGTCGCCCGACGGCAAGACCCTGGCCTTTGTGGCGCAGCGCGGCGGCAGCGGTCAGTACGACATCTACGGCATCCCCGCCGCGGGCGGCCCCGAGATGCGGCTAACCTCGAACATCCACCAGGACGATGGGCCCGACTACTCGCCCGACGGCCACTGGATCTATATCAACTCTGACCGCTCCGGCAAGCAGGCCGTCTGGCGCTTTCCCAGCACGGGTGCCGGCCCCGAAGACGCCAAGGCAGAGATGGTCGTCAACGACGCGCTCGAGGACTGGTTCCCGCACATTTCGCCCGATGGCAAGCAGCTCGTCTATATCGGCTACCCAAGCGGCACGCCGACGCACAACGCACGCGACGTCACGATCGAGTTGAAGCTCGCCGCGATCACCGGTGGCCAGGTCTCGCCCGAGCGCAAGACGCTGCTACGCGCCACCGGCGGCCAGGGCACCATGAACGTGAACTCCTGGGCACCTGACTCCGAACGCTTAGCCTACGTCACCTACGAGGCAATCCCCTAGCCGACTGCGGCCATTGTCTCGTCCCTGGAGATCCGCCCCGATGACCCGCTTCCTTCACCGCTGCGCCGCCCCCGCGGTCCTGTTACTCAGCCTCGCGGCTGCCCCGCATCTGCATGCACAAACGGCACCCGCCGTGCCGGACTGGGCGCTCCCCGGTTCGCCGACGCACGTGCAGGTGCCACCCCCGGCGGACTTTCATCGGGCCACGCGCACCTCCGAGACCCCGCTTGGTATCTTCCAGGGTCAGTCCGATATTGGCGCTGCCGTGGTGCCGGGGAGTTCCAGCTATAACCCCGCGACGAAGGCCTACACGATTACCTCGGCCGGCTATAACATCTGGTACTCGCGCGACGAGTTCCGCTTTGTCTGGAAGCGCATGTCCGGCGACGTCTCGCTCGCCGCTGATGCCAGCTTCCCCGATGCGAACGGCTACGGCGACCGCAAGGCCGTTCTGGTCATCCGCCAATCGCTCGACGACGACTCCAAGGAAGCCATGCTTGGCGAGCACGGCGTCGGCATGATCCACCTCGCCGACCGCCCTGCCCGTGGCGCCTCCATGCAGGACGCGCAGTTCCGCTTCGGCGGCACGCTCAATGGAGTGAAAGCCAAACGCATCGGTATCGAAAAGCACGGCGATCAGATTGCCATCTTTGCCAGCCTGACCGGCGAGCCCATGCACCAACTCGGACCGCCCGTGACGCTGCACTTCGACGGCCCCTTCTACGTTGGCATCGGCTTCTGCTCGCACCTGCCCGATAAGACCGATACCGCCGTACTCACAAACGTCGACTTGGAAAACACGGCTGGCCAGGTTCGCTAGGCCGTCCGTTCCCGGCGACCCCCAATGGAGACCCGCAACGCTGGCTTGCCCTCACCCGATACGCTCCCTACAATCGGCTGCATGCCGAACACGCTGCCATTGCTGAAGCCCCGTGAAGCTGCCGCGATGCTCGGCATCAGCTATCCCACCGTGAAGCAGTGGATTCTTTCCGGCAAACTGCCAACAATCACCACGCCCGGCGGCCACCATCGCATCGCGCATGAGGCACTGCAGCCCTTCATCAAGGAAGACACCACCCGCCCACACAAGGAGTCACGCGAACGCTACCGCCGCGTGTCCGGACGAAACCAGCTGGTCGGTCATGTGATTGATGTTGTGATCGATGGCCTGCTGGCCAAGGTGGTGGTGTCGTTCGGCGATCAGCAGATCACGGCGATCATTACCGCCGATGCCGCCCGCGAGATGGCCCTGCAAAAAGGGGACGCCGCTGCGGCCCTGATCAAGGCCACAGAGGTGATGATCGAACGCCTTTAGAGTTCGGTAGCTTCTAGCTTTACTTTGCCGCAGCCCCGGCCGTTTGTTTCGTCGGACTTACTCATATTTGAGCGTAGTTACCGGATCGAGCCGTGCAGCCCGATTGGCCGGCAGCGTGCCGAAGATGACCCCGACCAACACCGCGGTTACGAGCGCGATCACCGCGCTCAGGGCGGAGATGGGGATCTTGAAGTCCGTGAAGACGCGTAGCGCCAGCGGCAGCGCCAGCCCCAGCACCGTACCCACCAGCCCACCCGCCAGCGAGAGGAACACGCTTTCGGTCAGGAATTGCATGCGGATCTCGCGGCTTGTTGCCCCCAGCGCCTTGCGTATGCCGATTTCCTTGATCCGCGATTGCACGTTGGCCAGCATCGAGTTCATGATGCCCACGCCGGATACCACCAGCGTGATCGCCGAGGCAAGCGTCAGCACAATCGTCAGCATGGTTGCGATCTTGTTCATCATGTCCAGCACCTGCGTCAGCGTGAACGCGGTGTAGGTATTGCCGGGCCGGTGCCGTGATCGGATGATCGCCTCGATGCGCCGCGCGGTCGGTTCCACCTCGCGCGTGTCCGCGACGGTGAAGAAGATCTGCTTCAGATTGTCGGTGCCCTGGAAGTAGCGCGCCACAGGGTAGGGCACAAGGATGGTCTGGTTGTTCACCTCGCTCATCCCAAACGTCTCGATGCTCTCCTTGAACACACCGATGACCACAAACGGGATCCCGCGCACCGTGATCGAGTGGCCTACTGCTTCGGCGGAGCTGCCGGCGATCTCCTGAGCGAGCGGCTCAATGATGACCGCCACATGGGCGTGGGTCATCTCGTCCTGGTAATCGAAGAAGCGTCCGGCAAGCACCTTCAAATTGCGCACTTCCTTGTACTGCGGGCTCACCCCCAGCAGCATGGCTTCCTTTTCCTGCCCGCTGCCCACCGGAACCTGGTCGTGGAACTCCAGCATCGGCGAGCTGTACTTGATCTGCGGCACCTGGTCCACTACCGCGGCCATGTCCTCGCGCGTCATAAAGTCCGGCACGCTCACATTGTCCGGCCCGGTCACGCTGCCGCCGCCGCCCTGCATCTCGATCATGTTCGGCCCGATCGACGCGATCATGCTCAGCGCATACTGCCGCCCCGTCAGCCCCAGGGTCGCCACCAGGATCACCGACGCTGAACCGATCACCATACCCAGCATGGTCAGCAGGAAGCGCGCCTTGCTGGCGCAGAACGTGTCCATGGCCTGCGCGATCGTCTCGCGAAACGCCACGGTCGACCGCGCACTGCGCAGCGTGCGGTCAAAGCTCTCCCGCGATGGTCGCTGCAGCCGGCCAAATCGCGACACCGGCGGCGGGGTCCCCGCAGGGACGGGCTCGCGGACGGGTTCCTGAACGCTGGTCGCCATGGCTATCCCACTCTCCCGAACCCCGGGGTCAGCACACCGACCCGGGTGACCCTTCCAGTATCGCAGCCGCCGCGCAGAAGCTGCTACCCTTCAGATAGCAAGACCCGCCCCATGGATGCAGAGAGTCACCTGCCACATTCGGGGGAGCGGAGGGATGTGTGAGTGGTTGAAACAGGCGGTCTTGAAAACCGCTTAGCCCTAACGGGCTACGGGGGTTCGAATCCCTCTCCCTCCGCCACAGCTTCTGCGCGGCACGGCTGACCGCCACAGCCTAGCCCAGGCCTCCTCGGGCAGCACCAGGCACGCGAGCCAACCCCTACAGTGCTCCCGGTGAGTTTCTTCAACGTTCCGGAGGTCCACCCTGGCCGTCCAGCACCAAGACTCCCCGATCCCCAACTGATGTCGCTCTGATGTGGTTTAGAGATCTATGCAGATCCATGTCGTTCCTTGCGGATCCTAACAACAAGATAGGCAGCGACGGCGACGTTCAAGACAAGGACGACCACTTTGGCGATCGTTGGGTGACGGTAGATCTCAAGGACTTCCAGTGGAATGAGGGAGCCTGTGATGATGGCGGTGAACCACTCGGCCCAGGGCTTCATGAGCCAAAGACCCAGTCCCTCGGTAAGGAAAAGAGCGGCATAGATGAAGCTGCCGATGCCCAGTTCTCGGAACTTTCTGGGTGGAAGACTCGCTACTCTGGCGAGGGCATGATCGAGGTAGCGGCCACCCGGATTGAACCCGAGTTTAGCGGCCAGGTGCGTCAACGCGTCGGCAGCGTTGTTGCCATGAACGGAATGCAGAGCCGCAAGACCAATGGCAATCAGGGTGGTGGCCTTCACCAGCTTGAAGATCGCGATCAGGCGTAGCAGACCTCGGTCTTGTGATTTCATGAGCCGTCCTCAGCTTTCTTTGGGCTCCTTCAGGATACGAAGGAAAGCAGGGGTGCAACGGGCTCGGTGGTACCTCTGCGCATCTGAAGCTCAGGTCATGGGATGGGGTGGTGGAGGGCGAGATGCTGGTTGACGGATGGATTGACGTTCACGCGCACTTCTACCCGCCGGAGAGCGAGGAACAGATCCAGGCGCGCTACGAAGCGATGAAGCAGGCTTGCTGGACAAGCACAGCCCCGCCGCGGTGGGATCCGGAGAGCACCCTGGCGTACATGGATCGCACCGGCATCGCGATGCAGATGCTCAGCAACATTCCGAAGAAGCTGGACGCACTGCGCGCCTCGAATGACTACGGCGCATGGCTGGTACGCCAACACCCAAGACGCTTTGGGCTGCTGGCCGCCCTGCCCACCGATAATCCCGCGGCGGCACTGGCCGAAATCGACCGGAGCTACGGTGAGTTGCATGCCGATGGATTCGCGGCGACCTGCCAGTACAACGGCGTATACCTGAGCGATCCCCGGTTGGATTCCGTGTGGCGTGAGCTCGATGGACGCGGAGCCGTGGTGTTCGCGCACCCCGATGCGTATGGGCCCGGCGTGATGGGGCGTCCCGTGGCGCTGATGGAGGTGGCGTTTGAAACAGCGCGCACCTTTGCGGACATGCTCTATGCGGGGACCTTTCGAAGATTTCCAAACGTGCAGTTCGTGGTGGCACACTGCGGGGGTGCGCTGCCGGCACTCTCCGGAAGGCTGCAACTCCTGGGATTGGAGAGCTGGGTGCCGAACCCCAACCGGCTGACAGCCGTGGAGATGCATCAACATCTGCGCCAGCTCTTCCTGGACACGGCCGGCACCTGCCCTACGACGCTCGGTGCGGCGCTGGTGATGACTACCTATGACCGGCTGGTGTACGGCTCGGACTGTGGTGTGCCTTGCACAACCGATGCCACGATGAACGCGAACCTCGAGGCACTGCTGGGCTACCCAGGCCTGACCCGCATCCAGTTGGAAGAGATCGGGCACAAGGCACTCACGCTGTTTCCGCGTGCGGCAGAACGGATGCGCGGTGTGGTGGAGCCGCGGGTCTTTTAACTGCCAGGGGCCTTGACGGCAAAGGCACGGAAGGCCCTTGGGCCCTTCTTGTGGAGAGCAAGTCAGTCATCTTGCTCTCCACGTAAAACGCACCGGACGATCACCAAAGCTTTAACTCTTTATTGAAGAGTGCGCTAACTCCGCAAGGACCGCGGCAGCTTTATCCAATATCTGCTTCATGCCCACTAATTGGCCGCTCTTTGTTGCATTCTCCATCGTTTCATTACCAATAAAGGTGAGCTTCGTCTGGCCGGCTCCGAAATCTTCAAAGAGAACCACGTCGTGCGCACCGTCTATGGCCTCATGTTCTATCCCGTAGTGCTCAGGCTCAACCTTGTTTCCCTCCGGGTCGGAAAAGTACATGGAGGAAACGATCTTCTCGTGCAGAACTATCTCGTGGTATTCACCGCCATTCCAGAACTCCTGCCCATCCGGCGATCTCATGCAATAGAGAAACTTTCCTCCCACGCGAAAGTCCATGTTGCAAACAGGCGCGGTAAAACCCTTCGGCCCCCACCATTGCATCACGTATTTCGGGTCAGTCCACGCCTTCCATACCAACTCGCGTGGGGCATCGAAAACTCTTACAACAACCATCTGCTCTGTTTCTTTAGCTGTGCTTTTTATCATCTCCAACCTCCGTTTTCTTCATTTGAGTTATAACCACATCCAGCTTGTCGAAGCTCTCTTCCCAGAGCCTGCGATAGTTCATCGCCCACTCGCTGACCGTCTTTATTGCCTCTGGCCGGAGAGTGCAGACACTTTCTCTTCCCTGCTTCGTCTTAACTACAATCCGCGCCCGCACCAGGTACGCAATGTGTTTTGAAATCATCTGCTGCGAGAGTGCAAACGGTTCCGTCAATCCATGCACAGAGGCAGGCCCATGTGAGAGTCGTTCGATCATTGCCCGTCGGGTTGGATCAGACAAAGCCGTAAAGGTTGTACCCAGTCTATCCACAACCCTACAGTAGTGGATTGTTTGGTGGTGGTCAAGTAAATTAAGCGCTCCGTCCACGACGTCCGCTATGTTCAGGTTTCTTTGCGATTAGGGATGCAATGGTGCGACAGGGAACATACCTTCAAATTGGAAATTAAGCAGGTGACTGCGTTTACCGCGTTCACCAGCCCTATGACGTCCTGGGCGCCTGCTCTTTGACTTTGGTGCCCACCTGCATCGTGCCCCGTGCGCTCCAAGATCGGAGGGGGAGCCACTCTTAGGTCGAGCGCTACGGTAATTTGTAGTTAGAGATAGGTGGGGCAAATACTCGAAACGCGGGCACGCTATCTTGTGC
>CAXTFS010000184.1:0-6878 GCA_964243395.1 uncultured Acidobacteriaceae bacterium
AGACGCCTCACAAATCGTGAGGAACTGGCCTCCACCCTGCGGAGAATGTTTCCGCATCTTTCGCCTGCCGACGTCGCACTCAGCCAGACCCGCGGCGGGCGCGTTGCAGCCCAGGCCGTACTCGCAGGCACCAAGCCGGAAGACTATGCGCGTAGCCGGAATTACCTGGACGGTGATGTGACTCGGCTCTCTGCCTACCTGCGCCACGGTGTGCTCACGCTGGCAGAGGTCCGCGACGACGCCCTGCAGCGGGTAAGCGACGCAAAGAGCGCCGGAAAGCTCATCAACGAGTTCGCCTGGCGGGATTACTGGCAGCGTCTTTACTTCCAAATGGGCGAGGGCATATGGGAGGATCGCGAGCCCTACAAGACCGGCTATCAGGCCTCAGACTATGCAGAGGAACTGCCGGGGGACATCCCGGAAGCTTCCACAACGCTCACTTGTATGGACAGCTTTTCGCGCCAGTTGAATGAGACGGGCTATCTTCACAATCACGCGCGCATGTGGTTTGCAGCTTACGTCGTACATTGGCGCAGGGTGCGCTGGCAGGCGGGAGCCCGCTGGTTTCTGGAACACCTGATCGATGGGGATCCGGCAAGCAACAACCTGTCGTGGCAATGGATCGCTTCGACGTTTGCAAGCAAGGCCTACATTTTCAATCGCGAGAACCTTGAGCGCTACACGGCCGGGGTCTACTGCCGCACCTGCCCCCATGCGCAAGCGCGCACCTGCCCGTTCGACCACGACTATGAGTTTCTGGAGCAGACCCTCTTTCCTCGGCTGCACCAGCCTGTCGAGGCGAACGCAATGCCGGCGCCCCCGCGGCCGTTCACTCCAGCGACCGTCGCTGAGCGCTCGCCAGACGTTGGAGGGAAGCCCCTGCTCTGGCTGCACACCGACAGCCTAAATCCGGAGTCGCCGATGCTGCGCGCGCACCCGAATAGTCCAGCCCTGTTCATCTGGGACACAGAGTGGATCAGCAGCAGCAGCATCACGATGAAACGTCTGGTCTTTCTAGCGGAGTGCCTGCAGGAGATGCCTGGTACGGTCGAGCTCCGCGCCGGTGACCCAGCCACCGAACTGCTTGCTGCTGTAAAGGCGAGCAGCCCTGACTACATCCTCGCGCAGCGCACGCCAGACCCTCGCCTGGTGGCGGCCGCACGTGCTCTCGAGCGCTATCTTCCGGTGGTCTGGTACGATCCGCCAGCCTTTGTCGAAGAGACTCGCGCTTTCGACCTGAAACGCTTCTCCCGCTACTGGCAGCGTGCGCAGAGTTCCGCCATGCAGTCCACCCGCTCCCCATAGCCGCTTGCAATTAAGAGGGACTTCATGACGCCTTGAGACCACTCTCGAAGAGGAGAGTGCATCGCCGCGCGAGAACACGGGCGTTCAAGTGTTTCCCCTGTTGAAAGGGAGATCAACTCTGTTCGCCCCGAGCCATCGAAGTCGCATCCTTGTGTATAGAACATGTCCTTAAACGCTCATCTCGTGAAGACGCCGGCAGCCGCCGCGGAAGGTCAGCAATGGAGCGAAGGCAAGATTGCCTCCCTTCGCTTTGCCAACGTCGTAAAGGAGTACGCAACCGCGGGCGGTCGGGTGCGTGCTCTGGATGACCTTACTCTGGACATCCAGGCAGGCAGCTTCATCGCACTCATGGGCCGCAGCGGCTGCGGCAAATCGACACTGCTGAATCTTGCGGGCGCGATGGATTTTCCCAGCAGCGGGCAGGTGTTGCTGGATGGGGTAGCCACTGCGCAGCTCACCGATGCGGGCTTGACCCGGCTTCGCCGCGAAAAGGTGGGCTTTATCTTTCAGTCATTTCAGCTGCTGCACACGTTGAGCGTGGCGGAGAACGTCGAATTGCCGCTGCTGCTTGCACGGCAGTCGGGAGCACGATCGCGGGCTCTAGAACAGCTGGAGGCCGTCGGACTGGCGGAGCATGCGAGCCGGCTTCCGCACCAGCTTTCCGGGGGCCAGATGCAGCGCGTAGCGATTGCGCGCGCCCTGGTTCCCGGCCCGCGTCTGGTGCTGGCGGACGAGCCAACCGGCAACCTTGACACGACCACCGGGAACGCCGTCCTGGAGCTGCTTCGGAAGATTTGCCACGAGAGACACACCACCATCCTGATGGCGACACACAGTGCCGAGGCAGCAGCGATGGCTGAAGCTGTCGTGCATTTGCGCGACGGTCACATCGAAGAAATCACGCAGAGCTGACATGGGATCTGCGGCGCTGCTCTACCAGCTCATCCTTCGCCCCATGCTGCGTGAACGCGGGCGTTCACTGCTCATCCTGGCAGCCGTTGCGCTCGGCGTGGCCGTGGTGCTCGCCATCGATCTTGCAAGCGGAGCCGCTGCGGGATCGTTTCGGTCATCGATGGAGACGCTTTCAGGCGACAACGATCTTGAGGTCACCGCGACCGGTGGTGTGCCTGAGGCAATCATCGGCAAGCTCAACACCCTTCCCTACCCGATTCGCGTGAGCGCACGCATCGAGGATCACGCCACACTGGGCAGTGCTGGCGAGACGGTGCCGCTGATCGGACTTGACCTCATCGCCGAAGCCAACCATCAGGCCGGTGGACAGGTCGCTCAGGGGTGGGACGGTGCCAGCCTAGCGCACCTGAACGATACGGACGCCATCTGGGTCACACATGGACTGGGGAAGAAGGTTGGGGATCACCTCCGGTTGCTCATCAATGACGCGCGCACCGAGTATGTCGTCCGTGGGCTGATCCCTGGCTCTGCACGGCTCGGTACGGACGCCGTGGTGATGGACATCGGCGCTGCGCAGGTCGCGACCGGTAAAGCCGGTCGCGTTGACCGCATTTTGATCAAGCTGCCTGATCACGGCGCCGATCTCGAGGGTTGGACCCGTAAGCTGCGATCCTCCCTGCCAGGCGGCCTCCAGCTTGCGGCGCAAGGCAGCCAAACCGAAGCAAATCGCAAGATGCTGTCGGCCTTCCGGTGGAACCTGAGTGTGTTGAGTTACATCGCGGTTCTGGTGGGGGCCTTCCTGATCTACAACACGATCTCCGTATCTGTCGTGCGCAGAAGACCGCAGATCGGTACGGTTCGGGCGCTCGGTGCCAGCCGCACTACGGTGCTGTTTGCCTTTTTGATCGAGGCAGCCATCTTTGGGTTTGTGGGATCTCTGATCGCTATTCCTCTGGGTCGGCTGCTGGCAAGTGGAGCGGTGCGGCTGCTATCCACCACGGTGAACACGCTCTATATCTCGAGCCGTCCTGGTGCAATGACCATATCCGCGGCTTCGCTCGCGTTGGCTTTCGCGGTGGGCATCGGTGTGACGCTGGCGTCGGCGCTGTCGCCGGCGCTGGAGGCCTCCCGGGTTCCACCAACCGAGGCGATGGCGCGTGGAGCCCGCGAATACGCGGTAGGGGTCGCGCGAATGCGGGATCTCATCGCAGCGGTTGTGCTGGCCGTTCTGGGTGCTGCTGCCGCGAAGGCACCACCTATCGCGGGCAAGCCGATCTTCGGGTACCTGGCGGCCTTATTGTTCATTGCGTCTTGTTCGCTGGCGGTTCCATCGCTGGTCCATGGCGTGATGTCGGGGACATCGGCTCTGTTGGGGCGCCTGGTCGGCGTTGAGGCACTGCTAGCCTCTAGGAGCCTGGCGGGTTCGCTGCGAAGAACTTCTGTGCTGGTGTGCGCACTGGCGACCGCAATTGCCATGATGACGTCCGTGGCGATCATGGTGGGCAGCTTTCGCCAGACGGTCTTAAGCTGGATGGACACGGAGTTACCCGCTGATCTTTACCTGCGGCCGGCGGGCAGTCCCGCCGCAGATCGGCACCCGACGCTTGCACCGGAGTTCGCGCAGCAACTGACAACGCTGCCGGGCGTTGCCTTCGTAAGCCGGTTCCGTGCATACGAGGTCCAATACCAGGGGCTACCGATCACGGTGGCTTCGGTCGACACAGATGTTCCCCGCTATGACGAGACCTCAGGCTTCGTCTCCGGCAGGCGCCCCGAGGCCGTTCTGCACGAATTGTCCGAGCCCGACACGGTCATGGTGAGTGAACCATTCACATACAAGCATCACGTGAAGACGGGAGATATGTTGTCCCTTCCCCTGGGCTCGCACATCGCACGACTGCGCATTGTGGATGTCTTCTACGACTACGCGAATGAGCGTGGCTACGTGGTTATGGCGCGGAACAACATGCTCGCGTACCTGCATGACCCAAGTACATCGAACCTCGCTGTCTACGTGAAGCAGGGTTCCGATCTCGATGCCGTGCGCGGAGAGATCGAGCGAGCCGCCGCAAACCGCGATGTGCTGATCTTCTCCAACCGCGAACTGCGGCGCGAAGCGATCCGTATCTTTGATCAGACCTTTGCGATCACCTATGCCCTGGAGGCGATCTCGGTGCTGGTTGCCGTGATGGGCATTGCCGGAGCACTGATGTCCATCGTGTTTGATCGCCGGCGCGAGTTTGGACTACTGCGTTATCTGGGAGCATCGACCGGGCAGATCCGTAGACTTATCCTTGCAGAGGCAGGACTTATCGGCATTCTGTCCAATATCGCCGGCCTCGTACTTGGGGTGGCGTTGTCGCTGATCCTTATCTTCGTGATCAACAAGCAGTCCTTCGGGTGGACCATCCGTTTCCATTGGCCCGTCAGCGTGCTGCTGGGTGCTCTAACGATTGTGTACGTGGCGACCGTGTTGGCAGGGATCTATCCAGCTCGTGTGGCGCAGCGGCTCAGTCCAATTGAGGTGATCCATGAGGACTAGGCTTGTACTGCTTTGCGCTCTCCTCGCGGTTGCGACGTGCACTCTGCACGCGCAGCAGTATGTTCCAGCGCTGCCAGGCTACCGCTACGAGTTCCCGCGAGATCACTTTAACCACCCAGACTACGCGACGGAATGGTGGTACTACACGGGCAATCTACGCGCGAAAGACGGCCATCGGTTTGGGTTCGAGCTGACCTTCTTTCGGGAGGGGATTTCACGTCAGGCGAACCCATCCCCATGGTATATCCATGACGTGTATATGGCGCATCTGGCGCTGACAGACGTGACTGGCGGACGCTACTACGCAACGGAGAGGCTGAATCGTGCTGGTCCGGGAATTGCGGCCGTCGATGCGGCGTCAAGGACGATCTGGAATGGCAACTGGCAGACGCAAATCAACCAGGACATCCACAAGCTACGCGGCGTTGCGGACGACTTCTCCTTTGAACTGAACGTCGCACCGCAGAAGCCATCGGTCATCCAGGGACAGAACGGGATAAGCCAGAAGGCTGAAGGGGCGGGGCACGCGTCGCATTACATCTCATTCACGCGCATGGCGACAGCAGGTAAGGTGGACTTGAATGGGAAACAATACAGCGTTGAGGGTGATGCGTGGATGGATCACGAATTCTTCACTGATCCGATGAACGGCGACGAAGTAGGGTGGGATTGGTTGAGCGTGCAACTGAGTGACAACAGTGAGTTGATGCTCTATCGCTTGCGTCATCGCGATGGGAGTGTGGATCCTTATTCCTCAGCTACGTATGTGGATAGCCAAGGCGGGAGCCAGCATCTAGCGCTTGGCAGCTTCACCATGGCGAAATCAGGCGAGACGTGGACGAGTAAGCGCACGGGCGCCACCTACCCCATTGCCTGGGCAATCACCATCCCTGCGCTGAAGCTGCAAATCGATATATCGACGCCTCTGGCAACCCAGGAGTTTGTGAGCCGCTATGGCCCCAGCTACTGGGAAGGAGCGATCGATGTAAGCGGGCACCGTGGAGACAAGACGATTCAGGGTTCAGGTTATCTGGAGATGACCGGGTACGCCGACCGCAAAGGTTCATTGCTCTCTGGATCGTTGCCTTAGGCATAGGCCAGGCACTAGGGTCGTCTCGCCGTATTCCAAGCGTCACGGTCAAAGAACAATCAAGGCCGGCACTACTCACTTTTCTGGCAATCGGCCGACTTAGGCTCGACACGGGTTAGATTTCGTTGTAGGTGAAATCGATACGCCTTGTATGCTGGTTGCAGCATGAATCAAAATGACATTGTCCAAAGCCTGCGGGTTGAGATAGCGAAGCTGCAACGTGTGCTCGACCTCCTGCAAGATCAGTCAAGCGGCACTGTGGAGGTCCGACGCCGAGGCCGGCCGAAGGGCTCCGGAAACAAGACCGCTAGTCAAGAACTTCAAGAGGTCGCACCCAAGAAACGCACCATGACAGCAGAGGGAAAGGCCCGAATTGCTGCGGCTCAGAAGAAACGCTGGGCAGCTCGCGAGAGCGCTGGTCTGAATCGGTCTAGCATAGCGAAAAAGCAAAGCACCAAGACGGCTACGCCAAAGGCTGCCAAGAAGAGC
This sequence comes from uncultured Acidobacteriaceae bacterium, assembly GCA_964243395.1. Classification (GTDB taxonomy): domain Bacteria; phylum Acidobacteriota; class Terriglobia; order Terriglobales; family Acidobacteriaceae; genus Granulicella. Next base: position 6,339 of record CAXTFS010000184.1, read on the forward strand.
GCTGCTGCACGCGTGAAGATCGGATCGACGAACGTCAAAGCCCAGGGACGTTCTACAAAGCAGGCAGCGCCCGCAAAAAAGATCGCGCGAAAGCAGGTTGCTGCCAAGAAGCTCACCAGACCAGCATCGAAGAAGTCTGCCAAGCAGGCGATGACGGTCGCGACAGCCCCAGAGTCCACGGCATAGGTTCCACAACCGTCGACTAACTCCGATCGGCGCGGTCAGGGAATTCGTAGTACCACGCTCCTCTTGCCACTGCCGAGATTGCGACGCGCTTTGCTCTTAGATCGACCTGGAAGCCAACAAACATGCAGCGAACGGTCCGCGTCGTCTTCCGATCCTAGTCCGGCACTGCCTAGTGAGACGCCGACAATTAAGCCTCGCTTCGCCTGCGATTAGGTAAGCACGTCGATGTTTTGCGTCGTTCACACCAACCGCCTTCGCACCTGACGGACCGGCCACTGCCGACGCATCAGCACCGAGCTCTAGCTTGCCCGAAAGGATCTTATTCGCGCCCTTCTGCGTCATGATCAGTAGCAC
>CAXTFS010000185.1:0-6868 GCA_964243395.1 uncultured Acidobacteriaceae bacterium
ACCTTCGCCTTGAAAGCCGGGTTGTGGTTCCGGCGTGCTCGCTTGGTCATTCTTGTTCCTGATCCGCGGCATTCTCACCGCGCTCAGGCAGAAAATCCACTTAACAACCAGTCCGGATTCTCCCGGCCACCTCTCATCTCAGTGGACGCTCCTCACGACCGTAGGCACAGCCCCTGGGAAGATTATTACGACTGACTGGTTAGCCTGCACCGGGATCATGCACGGCGAAGCCAGGCACAGCCCCGTCCCATTGATGCTCACCGCGGTAACCGCTGCCCCGTAAATGTATAAGTCCGTTGCCGTGGGACCGTTCTCAAATGTCGCCGGGCTACCACTAAGGAGTACCGCGGCCGTCCCTACGGGGTTATAACCCGGATTATCGTGGACACGGCTATGCCTACCGATGGCTGCGAAGCCGAACGCTGCTGTGTTGCCGAAAAAACGGTTGTCGTGGATGTTGATCCAGTCTCCCGCCCCCGAGGCTACGTTCCCCCCAGTGGCGTTAGTCCGGCTGGTGGTCAAACCTCCAGCCGGCACGTCGAAGAAGCCGTAGTTGCCGATGCTGTTCTCTGCGATCGTGACGTGCGAGGCGCCAGCCGCGAGGTTGAACCCGAACTGCCACCCCGACACCGTGGCGCCGATCAGGCTGCTGTCCCGCGAGTTGCTGTCCGCCACCAAAAATCCGGTCCCGGTCTGGCCTGCGGTGGAAGAAATTACCCCGCCGATCCATTTGGTATTCATGATGGGAGAGGGCGTGCCACCACTGCGAGCAGGGTCACCTGTTGAGGCGGCTCCAGCGATTGTCACCCCGTTTGCAGAGGCGGTGATCGAGCTGCACCAGTCATCGGTGAACGTCGTGTGGAACACGTGGCCAGTGCCACTGGGAGCTATATAGACGCAATTCGTTTGAACAGCATCCCACACATTGTTGTTGGAGAATGTGGCTTCGACCTTCTGGCCAGTGCCGGGTATGATAGAGAGGCCTATGGCCGTCGCCGTGATATCGTTTCCCCGCAGGTGTGTGGCTCCGCTGTTGACCAGCCTGATGCCGAAGGCGGGATGATAAACCGTTGATGCCCTGTAATTGGGCAGGATGTAGACGTTCTCGATCCAGTTCTCGGGACCGACACCCTGGTTGTTTACGTCGATCCCACCCGATCCGGGATTGCTGTTGCCATCGGCGATGTATTCCATCACCACGTCGCGGACGAGGCCATAATTACCCGTTGAAGCCATCTCGACGCAAACGAAGCAGCCGCGCATTGAGGCACGAGTCAGAAAGTTGTAGCCGCCCCGCATGCTAACGGTGAACCCGCTAGTGCGGAACGCCGTGTTATTCGAGGTGACCTGGCCAGCAGTGGGCAGGACATCAAAGGCCACTCCCTCAACGCCGGAGTAAACCCCAGTGATTGTCAGGAAGTTTCCTGTAAGGAAGGTTGTGGCGGCATTGAGGTGCGAGCAGTAAGCGTTGTCGGCGCTGGCCAGCGTGACCCTGTTGACAGAAAGCACCAGCGGGTAGGCCACCGTGATGTTGCCACAGGGTAGCAGCAGCTTACCGCCGACCGCAGGTATGGTGGCCATGGCAGCATTCAGGTTGGCCGACTGATCCACGCCCGTGTCTGCCACGACGCCGCCTAGCTTGGAGGCGTAGTAGATCGGCTGAGTGGTCATCACCTTGTTCGAGAGGTTAAGCACGCCATCAGCGCGGCCCTTCGGTGCGAGCGGCGACAGGGCGGTGTCGTCCTGCTTGGCGCCGAATGCATCTAGGGCCTCCTGCAGCTTGATCGGGTCGCCAGCAACAGTCGGCGTTCTGGTGTTGCCGGTGAAGGCGGGAGCCGTCTGGTCCGGCGCCGCCTGCCCACCCGCCAGCAGCAGTGATGTGAAGAGGATTGCACCGCGCATCATGGCACCAGCACCGCGACGGGGTCGGCAGCAATCATTTGCAGCAGGCCAACCGCGTCCGCATCATCCGGCGCAATGCCCTGCTCCGGCGTGAGCGCCTAGACCGCGTGGGCGAACGCATCGCACTTGCCCATCGCGGTCCGCCGCTCCAGGCTCATCGAGAGCCTGACGTAGCGTGACGGCTCCTGGAACTACGGCGGCCCAGTACGCGGAACACTTTGGCCAGGGCATTGAACAGCATCTCATAGCTTTGCAACCGGTAAGCCCGGATCGCGAAGGCCCGGCTGTGCTCATGCTACTGCCTCGTAGATGCCCGAGAGGGTCAGGTTAGCGCCGTTCGAGCCGGGATAGGAGCCGTCATAATACATGATCGCTAGCATGCCGCTATTAGGGGCGATGCTTCCGGCTAGCACCTTGCCGGCGCTAGTTTCGCGGCCATTCAAAACATAGGTTCCCGAACCGGCCGTGAATGGTAGCGCGACCAGTAACGCGCCCGAGCCGCTACCGTTGATGGTGACCGGCACCACCAAGTTGATAAGAACGGTGCGGCCAAACTTCTTATATCGCAGGTTACCCGTCGCCGTTGTGATCGTGCCACTGGTTGCAGACACCACCCCGGTGGTTTGCGTCCACCCCCCGGCGATGACAGTATCACCCGTGTCGGATGCGATCATGTTGACCACGTTCTGACTTTCGCACTCACGCCTGGCCAGCCACTTGGCGGCAAGTTCCCAGGCAGTTGCCATCGTACGCCAGTCATCAGACTTGGATGCCACAATATAGACAAAATCTGAGCCTTCGGCTGTAACGGACCTGTCGTCCGCTGCCCAAAGCTTGTTCATCCACGCTAGATCTTCCAAATTACTAGGATCAAAATTGTGAATGATGTTTTCTAAAACAAGATTGGCAATGTTCCCGCCGTAAGGTCTGATCCTGAGATCAGGAGCAATCTTCGTGAGTAAGGGAATGATGTCGTCAGACCTGACTGACTCAGTCGGATCATTTGCAACCCACCATTCCGCCGGATACGTCTGTTGCTGGGTCTTAACAGTATTGTCGCGATAGTCGCGGCGAAGACGTTCGGGCATCGAGGCGAGAAAATCTGTGACGCTTTTCAAGCGTGCGTCGGACCACTGAAATCGCCGTGGCCCCACGAACTCGTTCGCGACGAAGTAGCCGCCAGGTCGAAGCGCGGTGAAGATCTGCGCAAAGACCCATTCAAGATCGTGGATATGATGGAGCGACATGTTCATGTGCACCACATCAACGGAGTTCGGTTCAAATTCAGGAAGGTCCATCGCCGAGATGGCGAAGGTTGCCTTGTCTGCAACGCCTGCAGCCAGGGCCAGCTCCGTAGCTACTGAAATTGCTCCGGCCGAAGGGTCCATGCCAAGCACCTTGTCCACGGAGCCATGGCGCGCAAGAGCAATCTCCGCATGACCTGCGCCGCACCCAAGACTAAGCCATTTGCCACCGGTTGGTACACCCAAGTTGTGGAAAACCTCCGGAGCCCACCAGCCAGCGGGCACTGAACCGAACAGCTTAGGCCAAACCCGGCTTTGAAGAAGCCACTCAACGTCAAGCCAGCCGTGCGGGGGAAGTTCTAAGTTCTCCCGAGCTCGGGCTCCCCAAACATCTACATCGCTCATGTGCTTACTGGCCCCACTTCTCAACGCTATTGTAGTCGCGATGGCAGACGATATTGTTTTCGGGCCGCTTGAGCTGCACGAACTTGCTGGCAGCGTGGTCAGGCTGGAGTACAGCCATGACTGACAAACGGTTAAACGGCGAAATCTGCTTGCACCCTGTAACTCCGATTGATGAGGTCACCTGACTCAAAATCCTATTAAGGATTTCCTCTCCGAAGAGTTCACGATATCGTCGATAACGGCTATCCGTCCGTCCGATTCTGTTTCTATAGCCGCCAGATATGTTTCGAGACCTGACTCATCAGGAGCGCGCCGAAGCAAAACCTGAAAGCAAAGCTTGATGAACTCTTCATTTGTTGCGATCTTCTCATCATCAATGCATCGAAGAAGGTTATTCTCTTCCCACTGCGCAAAGCTGCGCGATAGATGACCGCGGTATGGTGACGGCAGCAAACCGTGGAAAATACCGATGAACAGACTTATGTCACGATTGGCTAGCACATACTGACGGGCCGAAAAGTCTCTAGAGGGGCGCCGCTCTTCAAGGCAGCCATGCATAATAAAATGCCAAAGTGGCATATTGGCAACGTTTTCTATGTCAGAGTAGACACTAAAATAATAGTCTTGATCGAAAGAAATAAACAACTGTTCAATATTCGTGGCAAAAGAAGGAACGGCCGATTTAGAAAGAGCAGAGTTTAGTGTACCGTTCCACAGAGTATAATCTGACAGGATCTCTACTATTGTCTTTTGAGGCCGCGTCAGGTTACGTGAAGACTTATCCATTCTTGTCCAATCAAGACTGCTCCTCTCCTGGGAGTCTTCAAGTGCTTTTCGTATGTGGGAAACCGTGTTCCTCCAGGTGAACTTTCCTCGCACCATGTTATGTGACCGGCGGGCGTGTACCTTCCGAGTTTCGTCGTCCATGCGGTGCGCATCAGACATGGTCGCGACGATGGCGTCCAGATTTGGCTCCCACCAATGCCCGACATCCAAAAAGTCTTTGTCTGAATAATCAGCTTCTACGACTTGGCCGTCAAAGCTTAGCGCACCCTTGTAATTCATGTCGGCCGTCGCGCCGTAGCCGGGGAAGATAGACATCGTGCCACAAGCCATCGACTCAACGACGGAAAAGCCGAATCCCTCACTGCGGGAAGTCGATACGACGCAATCCACGCTACGATAGATTGCCGCCAGCTCGCGGCTTGATATCGGGGTCAGGATCTCCCTGAACGAGACTTGGCTGTCCATGTCGTCATAGATAAGGAACTGCTGCCATCTCCTGGCTTGCTCCTTGTCGAAAAAGTTAGAATCAGCGATGCCGTATCCCATCACCACCAAGCGCGCGTTCGAGTGGCTCTTGAGAAAAATGGTCCAGGCCTGCATCATGACATCAAGGCCCTTGCGATATTGGTCGCGTGCGAACCACAGATAGGTCGGTTCCTCGTACCAGCGCGCGCTAGGCCCCCAGATGTTGAACGTATCAGTTTCGATGCCAAGCGGCACGTAATGCGTGTTCTTAAAGCCCTCGGCTCGGAACACCTCCAGGTTCCACCGGGATGGCAGGAAGACTCCTTTGTAGCTCTTGGCGTATTTGTGCCATTGCTCGGGCAGCCGGCTCGTTTCCCACACCGAGTAGAGGTAGTCGAACGGCCGCTCACCCGGATGAGAGAACACCAACTCCGGACCGGAACTGTCCAGCAAGCCGTTCGTGACGATGTATGGATAAAGGTTTTGGTTGATGATGCTCCAAGACGACATCATCGTCGACTTATGGTCCACGTAGCGTAGGCCGAGTCCCAGGTGCTTCTTAGTGAAGACGTCCTTACTGCGCGAGATATAGGTCAGCCGCCGCTTATCGAGGCCTTGGCGAAATGTTGAGCCGGAGAAATGCTGGATCTGAGACTGCGGCAGGTAAGCGGCTGAGTAGCCCGCCTGGCGCAGCCGAAACCCGAAATCGACGTCCTCGTGGTAGAAGCCATACGCGTTGTCGAACCCGCCGATCTCGACAGCCGCCGAAACCCGGATCAGCGCACACGTCAGCTCGCAGAAATCCGACTCCAGGCGATACGTTTGGTCCGGGATCGGCGCCAAGTCGTGCTCGAACTCGAGTACGTCGAGGTTCCAGTAGACCCGGTTCGACAAGACCCTATTGTTGCTGTTCTCATCCACGATAAGCTGGGAACAGGATACGATGCCCAAGAACTCGTCCGACAACATCTCGTATAGCAGCTCTTGGGCGACATCGGTCGAGAACCGGATATCGTTGTTCGATATAAACAGGAACTCGGCCTTGGTCTCCACCGCCATCTCTAATGCGATGTTGCAGCACTGCGTATATGTGTGGGGGTGGTTCAGCTGTCGTAGCCCAACGCCGAACTCCTCGCAAATCGCGGCGGTATTGTCCCTGCTTCCCTGGTCCAGAACCACCACCGTCTCAGGCGGGATGTTGAGCGTCGGCAACATCCGCTCCAGGAGGGCTGCACCGTTGATGGAGGGAATAGCGAAGATGGTACGCTTCAAGGACCGGGCTACATCCTCGTCATCGACGCTCGATGCCAGTCTAGAGTAACGTAGTTGAGCAGCCATTCTGTTTCCTAATGTTACGCCTGATCAAGTGCACTACGTCGTGTGTGACCAGGACAGGCATCAACCGCCCTCGACAGCTGATCGGCGATGTCATCGCGACAACAACAGCGTTTGGCTGGCGCTCAGTGGGAACGCCAGGATCTCCTCTGCGGACACCCCGACAATGCTTCCCGACGCATCGACGCGGGCAAGCTTAAACCTCGCGGCTGCCATGTCTGCCAAAAAGACGTCTGGGTCGCGGTGGTGATCGACGGTGAAGTCCAGCACGACGGCAAGGGGCTGTTGGCGTTCGAGGATACGCCGCATGCCATGCCAGACATCCCGTTCGGGACCTTTGCCATTAATCTTGACAAAGTCGAGCCTCTCGTCCTGGATGACATCATCAAGACATAGGCTCCTCTGCTCGGGACCGCGAACGGTAGCTAGCGCCGGTTTCGTTCCGGTCGTCCTGCCAAGTGTGGTCCGTCGGGCAACGGTAGTATTCAGTGACCGAGGGGCTGGGATCTTGGCCGGAGCAGGGGAAAAATCGCGATGCAGGCTGACCCGCTCGGCAAAACCATTCATCGCTACCGATTGCCGCAGCAAGTGCATTCCGCGCGGGTTCGGCTCAATCGCATGGACGTGGCCTGAGTCACCGACTAGGTCCGCGAGCAGCAACGTGTAGTATCCCACGTTCGCCCCGACATCCGCTACCGACATGCCTTCGCGAACCGTCCTGAGTACTGCCC
>CAXTFS010000186.1:0-6829 GCA_964243395.1 uncultured Acidobacteriaceae bacterium
AGCACGGCTTGCTGACCGAGGATGTTCGACAGCCCCGCCACATTGCCGGTTCCCAACACGGTGCCTGTGATTGCCCCGGAGCCATCGGCAAAGGGGGTCACAGGTGTTTCCACCTCGTTGTAGTACGTGTAGCGCGCAAAGCCATGATCGCGCGTGCCGTGTGCCGCGTCCAGACGCACGTCGAACTGGTTCTGGTGGTCCGAATCGTTCGCCGTGCGGGTGTAGTTGTTGGCGGCTCCGGGAAGATTTGGGACGGGGATGCGCGCGAGCAGCCCTACCGAAGCAGGATCAAGCGGCGTGTTGATCACGTTGCCCACAAACGGCGTGCGGACCGTGCGACCATTCACCACCCTCGTCGTCGCGGGATTGTAGATTGTGGACACACCGTTGAAGTTGCCGGCACGCTCTGCCAAGGTGGGCACCGTGGAGATGCGCGTGGTGCCAACCAGCTGCTTGATGCCCTGGTAGTCGCCGAAGAAGAACAGCCGGTCCTTCAGCAATGGGGCGCCGATCGTTCCGCCGTACAGGTTGCGTCGATACTCCGGCCTGTTGCCGGTCCGCGCGAAGTAGTTGCGTGCATTCAGATCTTCGTTGCGCAGGTATTCAAACAATGAGCCATGGACGGTGTTCGTGCCGGAGCGCGTGGAGAGGTTGACGACACCACCATTGAAGCGACCGAACTCAGCGGAGACGTTGTTGCTCTCGACGGTGAACTCCTGGATGCTGTCGAGGATAGGGAAGAAGGCTACCTGACCCGGCTCGGGCTGCAGTGCGGAGATGCCATCGTAGAGGTACTCATTGGTACGCGGCCGGCCACCATTGATGCGGGGCAGCAGTGTGCCTGGCGGCAGCTCGACACCCGGTGCGAGGGTCGTCAGCTGGATGAAGTTGCGCGAATTTAATGGAATGGCTTCGATGTGGTGCGGGGGCACGGTGAACTGGATGTTGCTCGTCTGGTTCTGCAGCACGGGCGCGTCCGCATTCACGGTCACACTCTGCGTCTCTCCGCCCGGCGTGAGCGGAAGATCCACACCCACGGTCTGCCCGACGGCCAGGGTGATGCCGGCGCGCGTCAGGCGTTCAAAGCCAGGCACCATCGCCTGCAACTGGTAGCGGCCCGAGACCAGGTTGGCCAGATCAAAGTAGCCGTCAGCCCCCGTCTGCGCGGTGTAACGCAGACCGGTGCGCATCTCGGTCGCGGTGACGCTGGCGCCGGTCACGGCGGCGCCGGATGGGTCCACAACGCGTCCCTTGATCTCACTTGCGATCTGCGCATGACAAAGGGTGGGGACAGCCAACAGACTCAACAGGAATAGGTTCCGACGCAGATACATAGATCTCCAACACAGGGGCGCTCACAGAGCACCACTCACTGCGGAAAGCCGCAGTACAGGTTTTCTTGGTCGTATATGAAACTACACACTTCAATCCGCAGCGGCAAGCAAGCCGGCGCTTCTCACCGAAGCGGTTTCCACAACGCAAAGTGGGGTTCGATCGTTTGTCCGGAACCGGACAGGAGTCGTTCGGTTGTGAGCAGTGCCTGCCCGGCCCCGCCCCGATGCCAGACAGCTTCTGGCCGTTTGCTCCTGCATTTCGAAGTGGCATGGAACGTGCTGTACCCCTCCGCGAAGGCGGTGCATGCCATGGAGCTGATTACCTTTTCTGACTTGCGTCTGATTGTGCGGCAGCTTCGGCGTGCGCGCGGCTTTGCCTTGACCGCGGTCGTGACCCTTGCGCTTGGCGTCGCCGCGAATGTTGTAGCGTTCGGCGTCCTTGATGCGCTGTTGCTACGAAAGCTGCCGGTACGCTCACCGGACCAGCTCTCGTTTGTGCAGCATCCGGAGTCGGGCAACGTGTCGCTGAGCTTTCCGCAGTATCGCGACCTGCGGGCACGCAACCGCAGCTTCACGGAGATGGGCGCCTACGATCTATCCCCGGTGGGCGTGGCGCTGCATGGCAAGACCGAGCAGCAATTGGCGACGCTGGCTACCGGAAGCTACTTCGATCTGCTGGGCATTCGGCCGGTGCTTGGCCGCTTCCCGACTGCGGCGGACGATGCGCGCGGTGAGAACGCCAGCCCGTTCGTTGTGCTGACGTATGACACCTGGCAGCACGACTTTTACGGCGATCCCAATGTGATTGGGCGCGCGCTCACGCTTTCGACGCATCCGTTCACTATCATCGGGGTCGCGCCCGCGGGTTTTTATGGCACGGAGCGATTCGTTCGCCCCACGATGTGGGTGGAGATTTGGAATGCCTCGCAACTTGTGGGTGAGGGTGAGCTGAACAACCGCGCCTCGCAGTGGTCGTGGGTGATCGGCCGTCGCAAGCCGGGGGTTACGGTCGCGCAGGCCGCAGCGGACCTGAACGGCATCGCAAAGGAGCTTGCGCGCGAGTACCCCAAGACCGACGAACGAACCGCCTTTGCACTCGCCGAACCTGGGTACATCGGCGACCTGATGGGACCTGCACTGCACGCGTTTCTTGGCGGGATCATGCTGATGGCTCTTCTGGTCCTGGCTGCGGCCTGCGTGAACCTCGGCGGACTGTATGCGGCGCGTGCGGCCGACCGGCGTCGGTCCATCGCGATTCGCATGGCGCTCGGATCGACGCACTGGCGCGTGGTGATGGAGGTGCTGCTTGAATCCATGCTGCTGGGCCTGGTGGGCGGTGCGCTTGGCTGTGCTCTGGCGCGCGTGGCGCTGCATGCCTTGACGAACTACCGACCGCCGTTCGAATTTCCCCTCGCCGTGGCCGTGGAACCGACAGCAGCGGTGTACCTGTTCGCGTTGTTGCTGTCGGTGCTTGCAGGTCTGGTGTGTGGCATCGTGCCGGCACGTGAGGCCCGTAAAACCGAGCTGCACGAAGTTATCAAGAGCGGAACGCTTGGCATACGCGAGCGGCGCAGACGCTGGACCCTGCGCGATGCCTTGTTGCTGGTGGAGGTGGCGTTGTGCTGCGTGCTCGTTACCGCTTCGGTGGTATCGCTGCGAGGGTTGCTGCTCTCGCGTCGCGCAGCCTTGGGCTTCGACCCGAACGGCGTGGTGCTGGTGTCCTACAACCTCGCCATCTCCGGCTACGAGGGCGATCGCACCTTTCAGTTCAATCGCAATCTCGCTGAGCAGGCTGCGCGTATCCCTGGTGTTGCGAGCGTCGCCTTCAGCAGCAATACCCCCTTGAACACCGGTGGCAACTTCGAGAAGGTCTACCGCTCCGCAACCACGGACTTCCGCCCTGGCACCGCGTTGTTTTCAGCCGAGAGCATCGCGGTGTCTCCCTCATACTTCCGCACGGCTGGCACGGCGCTCTTGACCGGCCGCGACTTCACCTGGGTCGATGACGCGAACGCTCCGCGGGTGGCCGTCGTCAATCAGCGTTTCGCCAAGCTCGTCTACGGTGATCGGCCTGCCGTTGGCGAGACGTTTTCCGACGGGCACAAGGGACTGATCCACGTGATCGGCGTGGCTGAACAGGGCAAGTACGCAACGCTCAACGAAGATCCGGTACCCGCCTACTTCACCCCCATGGCCCAGGGAGCGGACATGTACACCAAACTGCTGCTGCGGGTGCAGCCGGCCGCGATCGGTGATACGCCACGCATCACGAGCGCCGCCGCTGCCTTGGTACACGCACAGGATCCGGGTGTGCCCATCAGTGGCGCCGGCACCTGGGGAAGCGCACTGGCACCAGCGCTCTTTCCTGCCCGCGCAGCCACCGTGGCGCTCGGGGTCATGGGTGGTCTGGCACTGGTGCTGGCCATCTCCGGCATCTTCGGGCTGGCTTCGTACACGGTGGCCCAACGCATGCGTGAGCTTGGCATCCGTGTGGCGCTTGGGGCGGCGCGGGGTGCGGTTCTGCGCACGGCGCTTGGCCGCACAGCGCGCGTCGTCATCACGGGTTCGATCGCAGGTGCCATCGTGGGACTTGCGAGCACACGGCTGCTGGCCGCCATCGTCTATGGTGCCCGCGCGAGTGATCCCTGGGTGCTCCTTGCCGTGGCCCTGACGATGGTGGGTGTGGGCTGCGCAGCGACAGCGGCACCGGCGCATCGTGCCCTCAATGTCGAGCCCGTGATCCTGCTGCGCGAGCAGTAAGCGCGGCGCTGATCTTGGTCAGTTCAAAACACGACGGCCGACCTCTTCGAGGCCGGCCGTTGTGCTTCGCTGTGATTAATTCGCGATCGTCACAAGTACTGGTGCCGAGAGGACTGTGTCGTTGTTGATGTCATGTGCCCAGATCTGCAAACTGTGCACGCCGTTGGGAAGCTTCGTCGTGTCAATCGGGTAGACAAACGGGTTGCCGCCAACGTTGCCCGGACCTACGAGGGTACCGTCGAAGAGCAGGTGCGATCCGGCTGCATCCAGCGCCAGATCGACATGCCCCACCACGACGATGGGCCCGGACAGCACCGCTCCTGTTGCCGGGGAGAGGATCGCGACGCGCGCCAGCGGCACGGCCACCAGGCTCACGGTGAGCGTAGTGCTTGCAGACGTCGAGGTGTAGTCCGTCGTGTCGACTGGTGTGAAGGTTGACGTCAGCGTATACGTCCCGGCGTTGAGCACCGTGCCCGCACCGGGGGCGTACGTGAAGCTGCCTTGCACGTTCGCCGAAGCGTTCAACTGCGCCGCGGATAGGGCAGTGCCGTAGGTGATGGCTGCTGGCGCCGGCCACGTCAACGTGGGTATCGCCTTTGTGACGACCAGCGTGCGCGTCGTGATGCTGGACGCATAGTCCGCTGTGTCCGCAGGGGTGAAGGTGGCCGTGAGCGTGTGCGGCCCAGCGCCCAACACGGTACCGAAACCAGGCGAGTAGCTGAAGCTGCCCGCAACGCTCGCGGTGGCTCCAAGCTGCGCTCCTGAGAGTGCAGTGCCATAGCCGATGGCCGCGGGTGATGCCCAGGAGATCGAGGGCGTGCCCGGCGACTTCGACGCCGTCACGGTGATGCTTGTGTTCGCCGTCGCCGTTTTGTAGTCCCGCGTGTCTGCTGGTGTGAAGGTGACGCCGAGCTGCGTCGTCCCGGTGCCCGGAACAGTTCCGGCTGCTGGTGTGTAGGTGAAGGTGCCGGGCACACGTGCCGTGGCATTGAGTTGGGCGTTCGACAGCGCTGTTCCTGCCATGATCGACGCCGGTGTTGACCATGTCACCGCCGGTGTCGCTTGATTAACGGTCAAGCTGACCGTGGCACTTGTCGCCTTGTAGTTCGTTGCGTCGGCCGGCGTAAAGCTCCCGGTCAAGGTGTTGTTGCCCGCCTGCAGCACGGTGCCTGCGGATGGGCTGTACGTGAACACTCCCGCTACGTTGGCTGCTGCATCCAGCTGAGTGCTCGACAGCCCGGTTCCATAGGTCACAGCCGCTGGCGCATTCCAAGTGATGGAAGGTGTGGACTGCGACGTTGGAGGAGCTGTAATGCCCGCGGCCTGATAGATCCCCACCAGGGTTGGATCGTTGGCTTGCCAGTAGTCGGCGTGGCCCATCAGGATGTCGCCGTGCGTGACCGATTGCGTCAGCTGCGGCGTGTACGTGGCCAGGGTCGAAGGGGAAACATCGTTGACCAGGTTGGCGCCAAACGCCTTGGGATACGCGCTGTACACGGCAGCGGGTGTTCCGAGACTGGTGTGGTAGATGAACGAGTAAAACGGTGCGGAGTACGCGTAGTAGCGTGTGGTGCTCTCTTCCGGGATGAACAGAAAGTTTGGCAGGTCCGTGATCAGCTGTTGAAAGATGGCAGGATCGAGCGTGCCGCCATTCGCGTCCACCGTGGAGTCAACATAGAAGATCGTTGCACCCCAACGGCCATTGGCGAACCGAGCCTTGTTCTCCAGATTGGCGATGATGGGCGCGTTGCCCGTGAGCGTCCCTTGGCTGGCGGTGCCATTCGCGCCCAGCGTGAATGCCTGTGGTCGAAGGCAAAGCCCGATCCGCAATCCAGCCTTGGCCATGATGCCAAAGTACGCGTCATCCAGCTTCTGACCGCGGAAAGGTGAGCTTGTGTCGCTGACGGTGCTTTCCATCTCGGGCGCGACGGCAGCGACCTGATCCGGTGAGCACACATAGCTGGTGTTCTGCGGATATTGCTCGCCCTCAATGTCCCAGGTGATCACACCCTGCGCATTCATGTTCTGCGCATTCGTGACGTTCGCGGCCGCCTGCGCCAGCATGCGAGCCTGGAACGCCTGCAGACCCTGCGCGGTGTAGATGTTTACGCTCGCATCGTTAAAGTAGCGGCGCGGATTGGTCGGAAAGCCGCCGGGCTGCGTCACATCGCCGCCGCCCGCAGGCGAGCTGGCAAGATAGGCCGTGCCCAGAATGCGCTTGTCGGTCCAGGTCATCTGGCTGGGGTACTTGGCCGCAAAGCTCGTGTACGCATCGGTCGCGTTCGCCGCCGTTCCTTCCGGCGTGAAGCGCAGCGAGACCGTGAAGCTTAGGCTGCTGCCTGGTGCGACGGGCGTGTCGTTGTGCGGCAGAAAGGTTGCGAGCCCATCGGGCGCGGTGCCGGTCAGGATAGGCGAGTAGGTCGCCTGACCCACGTTCTTCCAACCGCCATACAGGGCTGCCGATTCGTTCGGGATCACGGAGGTGACCACGCCGCTGCCATAATCCGCAACACTGACTCCCGGGTCAGTGGTCGTGATCGCGTACTGCGAGTAGCTATAAAACCCTGATGGATCCCTGGGAAAATGCAATGCCAGCGGGAAGATCTCCGCACCATCGAACAGAATGCCCGTGCCCGGGTTGTTGGTTTCCGTCACGCTGATGTCAAGGTTGTCCCCATGCTGAACGAACTGGGTTGCGATAGACCCCCAGGAGAACGTGTAGGTCTCGGTCTGGG
>CAXTFS010000187.1:0-6816 GCA_964243395.1 uncultured Acidobacteriaceae bacterium
GTTCCGATGCTTCAACTCCGACGCGAACCTCTTCGACGACGCGTGCCACCTTGCTGATCACCGGCACCTCAGAGGTTTCCGTAAGTTCAATCGTCTGCTCCCCGGCGCGTAGATCGGCATCGGTTACATCACGATCCACAACCCGGCGATCGATCACAACACGCTCATCGTGCAAGCGGACGCTCTCGCTTACCGGCTCTGCAACCACACGCTGGAAGACCCGGACGCCGCCACGCTCCACCGCACGCTTGCCGACCAGCAGATCTTCTTCCACGACAGGCACCACGGCACCTTCCGCGGCAAGGACGGGCACGTTGCCGGCTCGCGACGACGCACCAGCGAGCGGCGCTACATAGTCGTTGCGTGTGTCGAGATCGGCTTCGTCGATCTTGTCGGCACTGTACTTGTGGAAGATGTGTTCGATCTCAGCGCTGCGGCTCTCCGCGGCTTCGACACCAAGCACAACCCCACCCTTGTTCAATCCATCCCGGAGATGGGCAAGATCGCGGTCAGGCACGCCGAGTTCCTGGAGTCGGGCAGCGCCGGACTCGCGGTCATACCCATCGGCCTGCCCGCCGAGCACAGTGAGGACATCACTGGAAAAGCCTGCATCTCCCAGGGCCTGCGCTGCCGCGCGGCCACGGTTTGCATCGTGGAACAGGCAAATGAAATTTGTCACGTCGTTTGTTGCCATGAGTCCTCCAGTGCGTACCAGGCACACCGCCGCCAGCACCGGATAGGGTGCCTCGGGTTAGCCGTGGACTTCACTTTGTTTCTGGGGGAGAGAGCGCAGTCACGAGGGGATGCGCTTGGAGAGGGATAACCGTTGTGCTCTTCGGATCGATACCTGCAAGCACCGGCTCTTTGTTGACATATCTTAGGTTGCCTACTCAGGTACTGCCGTTGCTTGGACAGTTCACAATTTGTGCGCAAGTTTTGCCCTTCGCGCCCAACGCACCAATCTTGCGACGCCGGGCACGTCGCAAGGGATGTAGGCTAGCGCAGTGAGTAAGAGCGATAGCGTCGAGGTGCTCTCCGTTGCCGGCCATGAGGTGCGCGTCACGCACCCGGAAAAGCTGTACTTCACGCGCGAGGTACAGCTATCGAAGCTCGATCTGGTGCGCTACTACCTGGCTGTGGCGCCGGGCGCGCTGCTTGGGATTCGCGACCGGCCCATTGTGCTGAAGCGCTTCGTCAACGGCGCCGAAGGTGAGCCTTTCTACCAAAAGCGCGCACCGGAGAATCGACCCGAATGGCTGCGCACGGTGACGCTCTCCTTTCCTTCGGGACGCACGGCAGAAGAGGTGGTCGTGGACGACGCGGCCGGTCTGGTGTGGATCGTCAACCTGGGCTGCATGGAGCTGCATCCGCACCCTGTGCGCTCCGCCGATCTGGATCATCCGGACGAGCTGCGCGTTGACCTCGACCCCGGCCCGGGTGTGCCATGGGACGATGTGCGTCGCGCCGCCGGCGAGGTGCAAGCCGTACTGGAAGAATGCGGACTGCGCGGCTGGCCGAAGACCAGCGGCTCACGCGGCATGCACATCAACGTGCGCCTCCAGCCACGCTGGAGCTTTACAGAGGTACGTCGCGCCGCCCTGGCGCTCTCGCGGGCCGTGGAACGTCGCGCGCCGGCAGTGGCTACTTCGAAGTGGTGGAAGGAAGAACGGCACGGCGTGTTTCTGGACTACAACCAGAACGCGAAGGACCGCACCACCGCGTCCGCCTATTCGATTCGTCCTCTGCCGGATGCGCGCGTCTCGGCCCCCCTGCGCTGGGAGGATGTCCCCGCTGCCGAACCGGGCGATTTCACGGTGCTGACGATGCCTGCGCGCTTTGCTTCGGTCGGCGATCCGCACGCCGACATGGATGCCCACGCGGGCTCGCTCGAGGCGCTGCTCGCGCTTGCCGCACGTGATGAAACGGAGGGCCTTGGCGATGCACCCTGGCCGCCGCACTTCCGCAAGATGGAAGGTGAGTCGCCGCGCGTGGCGCCCTCGCGCGCCCGTTCCGCTCCCGCCGGCAAGTCCGCGGGGGGCAAACCGTTCGACCAGCAGTTTGCCGAGGGCTTTGGACCGCAGCGGTTTCGCAAGCGTTCGGCCGCGATCGCACAGTCAGCGGAGACAGCAGGGTCTGACACAGTTACGGAGCCGCAGGAAGCAACTCCCAGGGTGCCCGCCCGCCGCACACCCAAGTTTCCGCTCGTCACGGTGGCGCAGTCGCCGGATCAGGGAGCCGCGCAGGCAGGCCTGGATCGCTGGCGCGCGGCCCACCCGGCAGCCGCCGCCTTGCTCGCACCTGACGACATCCTTGTGGATCGCATGCGGGGCAGCGCCTACGTCTGGTATCGCATCCGCGTGAATCTGCGGCACGTCCCGGAGGACCAGCGGCCCGCGCAGGGCACGCCCGATCCGGACGACGATCCGACCCGCGGAGACAAACCAAAGCGCACCCGAAAGTCCAGCCCCGATGCCGCAGAGCCCACCGGAGCCGCAGAGCCCACAGGCGCGGCGGCGCTAACGCCCGGCGGGGAAGATAGCCGCTAATTCCTGCGGTGGCACCGTCTCCAATTGCGCATAGGTGCAGCTTTTTGGCGATCGATCGGAGCGCCAGCGGCGAAACTGGGCCATGTGGCGGAAGCGGTTGCCCTGCATGTGTTCGTAGGCGACCTCCACGACCAGCTCCGGCCGCAGAAGTTCCCACGCTAGGTCCTTTGTGCCCGTCCAGCGGCTCTTCGCGCCCGGCATGCGCCCCGGGGAGCCTGCAACCGGCTCACTCCAGCTGGCCCACGGATGACCCACCGTCGCGTCCACGCGATAGGGCGCCAGAAACTCGACCAGCTCGCGACGTTTTGCCTGGGTAAAGCTGGCGCAGGTGCCCACGTGCTGCAGGCCGCCGTTGCCGTCGTATAAACCCAGCAGCAGCGAGCCGACCATTGTCCCTTCGCCGTCCTTGTGCCAGCGGAAGCCGGCGACGACACAGTCACAGTCGCGCTCGTGCTTCACCTTCAGCATGACGCGCTTGTCGGGCTGGTACGCGCCGGCAGCTGGTTTGGCGATCACGCCGTCCAGACCGGCGCCCTCGAAGCGCTGAAACCAGTCCGCGGCAACGGCCGCGTCGCGGCTCGCGGGGGTGATGTGCAGCGGTGGCGTGGCATCGCGCAGAATGCGTTCGAGCGCCTCGCGCCGGCGCGCAAACGGCTCGCCCCGGAGATCATGGTCGCCCTCACACAGCAGGTCGAAGAACACCACGGCGGCCGGCGTCTGCTCCGCGAGCATCCGGATGCGCGTCGCCGCGGGGTGGATGCGCAGGCTGAGGGCATCGAAGTCCAGCGCGCCGTCGTGGGCAATGACGACCTCACCGTCCAGCACGCAGCGGTCGGGCAGCTGCGCTTTTAACGGCGCGGCGAGCTCCGGAAAGTAGCGGTCCAGCGGCTTGGTATCACGGCTCTGGATCAGGAGCTCGTCTCCGTCGCGAAATACCAGCGCACGGAACCCGTCCCACTTGGGCTCAAAGATCCAATCGCCGCCCGCGGGCAGCTGTTCCACTCGCTTGGCGAGCATCGGCAATACGGGCGCTTGAACCGGAAGAGGCACGCGCCTATGGTACGCAACGGACGCCCGGCCGTGACACCGCAGTGCGCCAAACGCAAATACCCTCCGTAAAATCGGGCTTGCAGGGGACCAGCGACAGCTCCGCCTGCATCGAATACGAGGATCACAGCGGCTCAGGCGGTTCGTGCAAGCGGCCGCCGCGATCACAACGCGTTTCGGACAGCCACAGCTGGCCGCACAGAACAGCAAGCAGCAGGGCTGCTGATCGCGTGATGATGTCGGACAGAAGGGGCGGAGGCAACATGTTCCGCTGAACGACTGCCTTGCAGCACGGGCAGGCTGTACCGAACACAGGAGATCGCATTCATTGCTTAACTCGAATCGGCCGCTCGAGCTTTGGGGCGGTGCGGAATGCACCGTGAACCGGGTGCACGACAGCTTTATGGATCAGCACGGGCTTTCAGGCCACCGGGAGCGTCTGGAGCGTGATCTGGAGTGCATCGCTGCGCTTGGCATGAAGACCCTGCGTGCCGGGTTGCCGTGGGAGCACTACGCCGGCACCCGCTCCTGGGAGACCGCCGACCGCATGCTCGGCACCATGCGTGAACTGTCCCTGCGGCCGATCGTGGGTCTGCTGCACCACGGCAGTGGGCCCGCCGACACGGATCTGCTCGACCCCGACTTTCCAGCCAGGCTTGCGGCCTACGCCCTGGCGGTCGCGCAGCGGTATCCATGGGTCACGTCCTACACGCCCGTCAACGAGCCGCACACGACGAGCCGCTTCTCGTGCCTGTATGGGCACTGGTACCCACACCACCGCTCCATGGCGAGCTACCTGCGCGCATTCCTGCATGAGATGAAGGCCATCGTGCTGGCGATGGAGGCAATCCGCACCGTGCAGCGACGGGCGAAGCTGGTGCACACCGAAGACGGTGGCCGCACCTTTGCGCCGCCGGAACTTGAGTCGATCAGGGCTCAGCGGGAGCAGCGGCAATGGCTTGGCACGGATCTGCTCTGCGGGATGGTGGATCGCCATCATCCGCTGTTTCCGTTTCTGCTGGAGCATGGCCTCGGTGAGCGCGAGATCCTGTGGTTCGCCGAACATCGCTGCCCGCCGGCCGTGATCGGGCTGAACTACTACGTCACCAGCGACCGCTATCTCGATAGCCGCACAGAGCTCTACGCACCGTTCATGCGGGGCGGCGATACCGGTTCCGAGCCGCTGGTCGATATCGAAGCCATCCGCGTGCGGCCTGAGGGCATTGCGGGCGCCTGTGCCGTGCTTACCGAGGCGTGGCAGCGCTACCGTCTTCCCGTCGCCATCACCGAAGCGCACCTGGGCGACCGCAGCGATCAGCAGATCCGCTGGCTGCGCGAGATCTGGGACGGCGCGCTGCAGGCCCAGCGCAACGGTGCGGACGTGCGCGCCGTGACGGTCTGGGCGCTGTTTGGCTCATGGAACTGGTGCAACCTGTGCACGGAGGACAAAGGCATCTACGAGCCCGGGGCCTTCGACGTGCGCTCCGGAACACCGGAGGTGACCGCGCTAGGGCAATTTGTCCAGACGCTCGCGGGCGGCGATCCGCCCTTTCATCCGGCGCTTGCGGGGAACGGCTGGTGGAGCCTGCCGGACCGCCTGGCCTACTGAACTTCACTTCGGAGTAGCCGGCTTCGCCAGGTAGATCCCATAGCTTCCTGAAGAACCTCATCCTTTCCGTTCTTAAACTCGCCATGGTTGTTCTAAGTGCACGTCCACGTGTCCCCGGACACGCTGTCTAACTCACTGATCCGGGTAGAAGACCCCAATGCCGCTCACTCAGCGCACCTGACACCCCCCTGCGGGTGTATAGCATCGCTGCGCTGCGGATGATCGCAGTGGTGTGGGCGCCTCTTGTGCCCCGCTCCGTTATGCTTTAGTCGATCCACGGCAGGAGGCAAGGAGCATTTCGTCGCATCCGTAGCGACTGGAGCGCGCAGGAGAACGAATGATTGACGCACGTCGTAGGACTGGTTTCACTCGCACGCTTTGCTTGCAGGCGTTGGTATTTACGCTGATCGCTGTTCTCAGAGTGTCCGCAGCGCCCGTCGGTCTGCGTGTGAACTCCCGCGTGAACCCGCTTGGTATTGAAGCGGCGAATCTCACGCTCTCCTGGCGAAGTGACGACAGGGGGAGGAACTGGACGCAGTCCGCGTACCGGCTTGAGGTGGCGAGCGATCCGGCGTTGCTGTCAGGGGACAAGCCAGACGTTTGGGATAGTGGAAAGGTCGCTTCAAACGAGTCGGTTGGCATTCCGTATGGAGGACCATCGCCGGTTGCTACCAAGCGCTACTTCTGGCGCGTTCGGACGTGGGATGCCACGGGCATGCAGGAGATCTCTACGGAACGGGCGTGGTGGGAGATGGGGCTCACTGGAAGCGGCGCGTGGAAGGCGCAATGGATCTCCTACACCGACCGTGCAGAAGCCCGCACACTGGAGCAAATACGGTGGTTATGGCTGCCGGAGGGTGACGCGCGGCACGTCCCCGGCCGGCAAACTGCAGACTTTCACTACCTTCTGCATCTTGATGCAAAGCCGGAGTCTGCCATCCTGCATTGCCTGACCGGAGGCACGCTCACGGCGGAGGTAAACGGCCAAGAGACAGGGCACAAGGCGGAGTGGGGTGCCTTCGACCGCGAAGACAGACGCGGACAGCTGCATGCCGGTCCGGTCGCGAAGGGGTATAACGACATCGTCGTGCGCACGATCGCACGCGGCGCCCAAGCGCCCGGTACGGTGGCCAACGCCTTTGCCGCGGTGCTTGATCTGCGTGACGCCGAAGGGCATGCCCGGCACATTCCGAGTGACGCTTCCTGGACCGCACGCCCCAGCCCTGAAGTGCCCTGGCAGCCGGCCCAGGTGGTCGGCCCGCTGCGCGATCTGCAGGTCAACGTGGGTTCCAATCGGAAGGAGATGGAAGCTGCGCCGGACCGCGTTTCAACAGAAGTTTCCCTGCTGCGAAAGACTTTCGCCGTGCACGGCCGTGTACGATCTGCGCGGTTGTATATCACCGCCATGGGAAGCTACCGGGCGTTTCTCAACGGACAACGTGTAGGTGCGAGCGAACTGACGCCGGGCTTTACCGATTTCCGTAAGCGCGTGCTGTACCAGACCTACGATGTCACGGAGCAGGTGCAGTCCGGTGGGAACGCATTAGGCGTCAAGCTTGGCGGTGGATGGCATGGCCCCCCTTTGCCGTGCGCCGGTGTGCGGGCGTCCAGCGG
>CAXTFS010000188.1:0-6806 GCA_964243395.1 uncultured Acidobacteriaceae bacterium
CCTCGTCACCGGGCTTGCCTGGACGGAGATGGGTGGCTCGATTCTGCAGACCGAGGTCCAGGTGCTGGATGGCAAGGGCAAGATGACTGCTACCGGTCAGCTGGGGGACGTAATGCAGGAGTCCGCGCAGGCGGCACTTACCTACATCCGTTCGCGCTCGCATCATCTTGGCTTGCAGCGTGACTTCTACCGAAACATCGACATCCACATTCACGTGCCCGAGGGCGCCATTCCAAAGGATGGCCCGTCCGCCGGCATCACCCTCGCAACGGCACTGGCCTCGGCACTCACCAAAATCGAGGTACGCCGCGATATCGCGATGACTGGCGAGATCACGTTGCGTGGCAAGGTGCTCCCGATCGGTGGCTTAAAGGAGAAGCTGCTGGCTGCCCATCGTGCCGGCATCTTTGAAGCCATCCTGCCGGCGGACAATCATCGCGATCTTGCCGACCTGCCTGAACTTATCAGAAACACCATGAAGTTGAATTTCGTGGAGAACATGGATCAGGTGCTGGAGATCGCCTTGGCACGCGCGATACCGGAACTCGCCGAGGAGACGCCCGAAGCGCTTGCGGGCATGCCCCCACCTGCGCCGGAGCCGCCTTCGCACGGTGTCACCAGACAGTAGGTGCCTTGGTCGAATGCATAGAAAAGCCCGGCTCGATGCCGGGCTTTTCTATGCGCGTCGTCCGCGAAGCAGGTGAAAGACCAGCGACACGACTGCAAGAAGGATCAAGAGGTGGAGGAGGAACGGCACGGCATGCACCACAACGATTGCCACAACATAGGCGACAGCAAGCAGAATAGCCAGGACAAGAAACATGGAAGACCTTTGCGGAAAGTGTCGGAACGTTCTAGTTAAGAACTGTGACATCGCCAGGGCGTTGCTTCTGACGGGCAGCAGAGTTCCCCTGTAGCCACAGGCGCTCTGCCTGGCGTGATCTTCCGCGACGTTCCGTGTGCAAGCCCTGATCACCTGCCAGCGGCTTGCATCCCTTCCTCATACTGTTCCCGCGCCTTTGATCGTGGCGTTACGATAACGGTGTGCTTTCCGCTATCGCTAATACCGCCCGTCTCTCCGTAAGCGAACTCTCTCCCGGCAACATCCAGTCTGAGATCCGTGCCATGTCCGTCGCCTGCACGGCAGCGAACGGAATCAACATGGCCCAGGGTGTCTGCGACACGGACGTTCCTCATCCTGTCGAGGCTGCAGCGATCGAGGCGATTCGTGCGGGCCACAACATCTACACGCGTCTGGACGGCATCGCACCCTTGCGCGAGGCGATCGCGGAAGTTCGCGACCTTCAATCAGCTCCGCGTCGATCCGCAGAGCGAAGTGCTCGTGACCTCCGGCGCCACCGGGGCGCTGCATGCCACATTAATGGCCCTGCTCAATCCAGGGGATGAGTGCGTTCTCTTCGAGCCGTTCTACGGCTATCATCTGGCCACGCTTCGTTCGCAGCGCATCGCACCCATCGTGGTGCCGCTACAAGCGCCGCATTGGGAGCTGGATGCCGATCGACTTCGGGCCTCGCTGACGCCGCGCACACGCGCCATCATCCTGAACACGCCAGCCAATCCTTCAGGCAAGGTCTTCACACAAGCTGAGTTGGAGACTATTGCAGAGATCGCGCTGCGACGCGATCTGTTTGTCTTCACGGACGAGATGTACGAGTACTTCCTTTTCGACGGCGTACGACACCGTTCGATCGCAACGATCCCGGGTATGGCGGAACGCACCGTCACTATCTCGGGTTTTTCCAAGACGTTTTCTGTCACCGGCTGGCGACTTGGCTACCTGGCGGCCGATGCCCGGTGGACGCCGTCGATCGGCTACTTTCACGACCTCACCTACGTGTGCGCCCCCG
The DNA here is from genome assembly GCA_964243395.1 of uncultured Acidobacteriaceae bacterium. Taxonomy (GTDB): domain Bacteria; phylum Acidobacteriota; class Terriglobia; order Terriglobales; family Acidobacteriaceae; genus Granulicella. Next base: position 1,869 of record CAXTFS010000188.1, read on the forward strand.
CGCCGCTGCAACACGGAGCCGCTGCCGGGCTGCTTAACCTACCCGGTAGCTTCTACGAGGAACTTGCACGCGAGTACGAAGGCAAGCGCGATGCAATCTGCGCTTCTCTGCGCCGCGCTGGCCTCACGCCCTCCGTGCCGACGGGAGCCTACTACGTGCTCGTTGACGCAACGAAGGTGCCGGGCCGCGACGCCAAGGCAAAGGCGCGAACGCTGCTGGCCGATACAGGCATTGCAGCCGTAGCTGGATCGGCGTTTTTCATGACGGACCCTGCGGGCAAGAACGCCGGTGAGACCATGCTGCGATTCTGCTTTGCCAAGAAATCAGGAGAGCTGGAAGAGGCCTGCCGGCGCCTGGACTTATACCGACCTTCCTAGGCTGCCGAAGGTTTTATGCAGGGAGTGAGGAAGCTCAGCAGCCCCCTGCAATCGACGGGATGAGCATGACCTCGTCGCCATCCTCAAAGGGATGAGTATCGCCGCCCAGGAAACGGATGTCTTCATCGTTGATATACACGTTGATGAAACGGCGCAGCTTGCCGGCATCGTCCTTTACATTCTGTGCCAGTGCCGGATAGCGGCCGTCGATTTCGGAGAGTAGCGACTGCAAATCTCTTGCCTCAGAGGCAAAGCTTTTCTGGCCTTCGGTATGCCGCGCCAACGCTGTTGGTAACACCACTTTTACGCTCAACGCACGCCTCCGCTTAGGGCAAGCTCTTCCACTTCGCCGCGGACGGGCGTGCCGTCAAGCCCGCGGATGTACTGGTCGAAGTCAGCCAGCTTAGGCCGGATGGGCTGTGCTGATTCAAAGCGTCCCGCAAGCACATCCAACGTCTTCAGCCCATTGCCCGTGATGCAGATCACGGTCGTTTCATCGCGGCGGATGCGGCCCTCAGCGTACAGCCGCGCTGTGACTGCTGTGGTGACGCCGCCGGCCGTTTCGGTGAAGATCCCCTCGGTTTCTGCCAACTCCTGGATACCTGCAACGACTTCAACATCGGAGACATCTTCTGCAAAGCCGCCCGAGTCCGCGATCATCTTCGCGGCCATTGGACCGTCGGCAGGATTGCCGATCGCCAGCGAACGCGCGATGGTATTGGGCCGCTGCGGCTCGATGTAGTCCCAGCCCTGCTTCACGGCATGAGAGATCGGCGAGCAGCCTGTCGCCTGTGCACCAAAGAAACGGACCGGCTTCTCTTCAACCAGACCCAGGTACGCAAGCTCCTTGAAAGCCTTGCGGATTTTGCGGATCAGCGATCCACCGGCCATAGGAACGACAACGTTGTCAGGCAGGCGCCAGCCCAGTTGCTCAGCGATCTCATAACCGACCGTCTTGGACCCTTCCGCGTAGTACGGTCGCAGATTTACGTTCACAAAGCCCCAGTTGTACTCGTCCGCGATCTGCGTGCACAGCCGGTTGACGTGATCGTAGTTGCCTTCCACACGTACTAAACGGGCGCCGTATACCTGCGTGTTGACTATCTTGGCGGACTCCAGATCAGCCGGCACAAGGATGCAGGCTTTCAGTCCCAGGCGCGCTGCCTGTGCTGCTACGGAGTTCGCCAGATTGCCCGTGGAGGAGCAGCCAACCACCTCGAAACCGAAGCTCTGCGCGTTCGCCAGGGCCACCGCTACCACGCGATCCTTGAAGCTCAATGTGGGAAAACAAACAGCGTCATTCTTGATAAAAAGATCGCTGCCGCCGAACCGTTTGGCCAGCGTTTTCGCGCGCACCAGAGGCGTGAAACCAACAGGAAGATCCGGTTCGAAGCCCTGGGGAATGGGCAGAAGATCGCGGTACCGCCAGATGTTGGTTGGGCCGTCCGAGATGCTCTTGTGCGTGAGTCGTCCCCGCAGTTCACTCAGATCGTATTGAACTTCGAGCGGTGCCAGGCAATCATCACACGCCGATTGCGGCCGGTTGCCAAAGCTCTTGCCGCAGTCGTTACAGCGCAGTTCATAGACCGTACAGGAAGACTCCATCGCGACTCCGATGGCAGAGGGGTGCTGCTGGCTGTGAGCCACTCCGGCTGGTGAAACGCAATACAGAAAGGGCAAGAGGTCGACGCGCGAAAAAACACACGTCTGCTCCGCCGAATCTCATGTGTCCTGTCACCAGGCGAGAGTTGACACCGGTACTGTGTTCTGTCCGGTTGTCGTGGCGTCACAGGGCTCGTCCCTCGACCACTCTGCATGAAACTCGACCCGCTCATCACGGGTGGATTGGTTCTCTTGTAACACGGTGATAGATGCCGTGCAAGTTGCCGGGCGTTGCACCGGCGGATAGGTTAGCGGCAGTTCTATCCTGTAGCGTGCTTGCGTGCTGCCTTGGCTTTCGCCGTATTCGGCACGAACTGCTTGCCTTTCTGGGATCCGCGAACCTTTTTCGCGTCAGTTGCTTTCCGGTCTTCGGGTGATAACTCCTGCCAGGCTTTATCGGGCAGATAGCGATGCGTCGTTTCGCCTTCGATTGCGGCCTTGCCATCGGCAGTGTGCCAGTGCTCGTCGCCCCACTCCTTCAGATGTTCCTGGGTCTCGTTGCGAGGATGCTTGTACCCCCCACCTTCGGTTACGTATTCGTGCGCGACCAGTTGCGCCTTGCGTGCACTCCATTGGCCCGGCCGCCCACCCTTTTCGCCCGCCATCACTTCGGCCTTGATCTTGTCGCGCAGCGCGGGGTCCGTGTAGTTTTCCTCCGCCTTGCCCTTGGCGGCGGACTTCTTTGCAGCCGCCTTTTTGGCGGGCGCAGCCTTTGCGGCAGCGCCTTTGGCCGGCTTGGACTTCACGGCACTCTTCACCGCTACGGCTGTCTTTGTGGATGCCTTCTTTGCAGTTTTTATCGCCATATGCGCGCCTCCCCAGTTAGGACGCAAACGAGGTCGAACAGCAACGCCTTTGCCCCTGCATTTGTCAGCACCAAAAGCAACAGCGAGCCGTGGGGCTCGCCGTGCAGAAGATATTGCTTCATTGCAGACTGATTCCTACCGCAGCACTTCGACCTCTTCGTTTGCCGAGCCCGGCAGCGCCGTAGAGATCGGCACCAGCAGATCTTCCTTGCGCATGACCATGTTGGTCGCGTTCAGGCTGGCCAACTCGAAGCCGTGTCCATGCGTGATCGCATCCGTGGGACAAGCTTCGACGCAGTAGCCGCAGAAGATACAGCGGTTGTAGTCGATGTTGTAGACCTTGGCGTAGCGCTCTGCGGAAGAGATGCGGTGTTCGCTGGTGTTCTCTTCAGCTTCGATGTAGATGCAGTTGCTTGGGCAGGCGGCTGCGCACAAGTAGCAGGCCACACACTTTTCCAGCCCGTTCTCATCGCGCTGCAGTTGGTGCTTGCCGCGAAACCGTTCCTGGAAGTGCGCTCCGCGGAGCGGACCCTTGCCATCGGGGTAATTTTCTACCTCGGTTGGCTGAAAGGTTTCCTTCAGCGTGATGCCCATGCCCTTTGCGATGGCGGCTGCATTGCCCAGAATAGACATAATCCCGAGTATACGCACCCAGCTTGCAAAAACCGAGTCACCCGGACCCGTCCCCATGCAAGCGAAGCCGCTTTTTGCAGCCACACTTGACCCTGCTCGCAGCGGACCGCGTTACCCTGTTGCGCATGAAGTCTTCGCTCTTCTTTGCCGTCCCTGCCTGTCTCGCGATGGGCCTCCAAGCCCAGCAGCCCGCAACGATGCCAGCGGCGCCCATGCATCACGACCACGCGCCGGCCCAACCTTCAACGGTGCTGACCGTGAACCTGAGCGGCCACAGCGCCAGCCTGAGCCTCGCCGATCTGCAGGCCTTGCCGCAGACCACCGTCGCCGTCCACAACGAGCACACCAAGGCAGACGAAACGTACTCCGGGCCGCTTGTCTCTGACGTGCTGACGAAAGCGGGCATGACTCTCTCCGAGGCGACGCAGCACAACGTGCTCGACAGCTACGTGACCGCCGCAGGCACCGACGGCTACTTCGTCGTCTTCTCCGGAAGCGAGTTGCAATCGGGCCTGCACAAGGCGCAGGTGATCATTGCGATCGCGCAGTCGGGACAGCCTCTGACGCGCACCGGTGCCTTTCAGTTGATCGATCCACTGGATGTAAAACCCGCGCGGTGGGTGCGCAATCTTAGCGCGCTGACCATGACGCCCGTAGCTGCCGCAGCTCACTAATTGAACACACCCGATGCCTCGGCATGGCAGCTAGAAGTGCATGCCGGCGCGCATGAGACCGAAGCTGCCCATGGTGCGTGACAGCTGACTGAGCAACTCGCCGTTCGCGATGCTCGTGACCGGCTGCCCGTTGCGGGCCTGGATCATCGGCCCGGAACCCTGAACCGCATCGATCGCATCGCGCAGCTTGCGGGCAAGCGGGAGAGCGAAGCCTTCGCTGACCCACACGCGGCTCCCTTCGCGTCGCAGCAGCACATCGCCCTCGCGCGTTGTGAAGACGCGCTCGTTGTCGCCGGTCTCGTCCGCCTTGCGCCGCGTCAGCCCGTCGTACTGCCGCGGGAGCTCCTCTTCGAAGACATGGAAGAAGCTCTCGGCCGAGTCGTCATTGCGCCAGTGTGAGTCGTACAGCAGAGCGAGCGACGCGGTCGTTCCCTTCTCTGCTTCACTGGCACTCTTGCGCTGCGCGGCGTAGTACACCCCGCCTGCCCAGTTAGGGGCCAGCGCCTCGGCGAGCGGCTTGCCGCCAAACAACTCGGCGGTCATGCGCACGTCGAGCTCCCCCATCACACCGACGTCGTAGGGCTCATACCCGGCCGCGGTCAGCATCGGATGCAGGTCCGGCAGCAGCATCACCGGGACCGGTGCGTGGTTGAGGTAGGTCTCGGGGTGCAAGATCTGCGAGCTGGCTGTGGGTGGCGTATCCAGCACACCCGTGAAGGCCTGCTTTACGCCGCCCTTCACGAGGACCGCCTGTTCAAACAACAGACCGCTGGTATAGGGAAACAA
>CAXTFS010000189.1:0-6787 GCA_964243395.1 uncultured Acidobacteriaceae bacterium
GGTGGAAACACCTGTGACCCCCTTTGCCGATGGCTCCGGGGCAATCACAGGCACTGTGTTGGGAACCGGCAATGTGGCGGGGCCCTCGAACATCCTCGGTCAGCAAGCCGTGCTGAATGAGACACACTCGTTTACGGTGCATGTCGCCAACGATGCGCGTTTTGGCTACACACGGCGAGCCAACTACCAGTCCGGCGCAGCCCTGGCGGATACTGCCTCCAGCGCACTGGGCATTCCAGGCATCCCGACCAACGCTGCATTCAACAATGCGCTGCCGCTGTTCACCTTTACAGGATTTCAGCAGCTTGGCTCCTCCGCCAGCACCTTTTCGCAGTACCAGACCGGTGTGTGGGAATTCACCGACACGATGCTCTTCACGCGTGGCCGTCACGACATCAAGGTGGGCGCGGACGTCCGCTTCTACCAGCTTAATGCGGTCTCGCCGCCTAACCCGACCGGATCTTTCGCCTTCACCACAACCGGCACGGACTCGCAGGGAACGGGTGCCTCAACCAGCGCAACCGGCGGTAACAGCTTTGCAAGCTTTCTGCTGGGCCAGGTGGATACCTTCTCCATCGATCTGCAGACCAGCATCCTTCGCCCACGCGATCACCTGCAGGAGTACTTCGTCCAGGATGACTGGCGCGTGACGCCAAAGCTCACCGCCAACCTTGGCGTGCGTTGGACCTTCAACAATCCTTCCACGGAAAAGAACAACCAGGGTGCGATCTTCAACACAACCACGCAGGTACTCGACTACGTCGGCGTGAATGGCAACTCGAAGTCCGCACGTGAGACCCACTACGATAACCTGGGGCCACGAATCGGCTTCGCGTATTCGGTCGATCCGAAGACGGTTGTGCGCTCCGGGTTTGGCATTGTTTTCTTCGATCAGTCCGGCATCACAACGCCGTTCACCGTGCCGCAGTTCCCGTTCATCCAGAACGTGCGACAGGCCACGCAGGACTCCATCGTCTCCCCCTTCACCCTGTCGAATGGACCCACGGTAGCCCCAATCGCCCTGACGCCGAATGCCGGCCTTGGGCAGAGCGTCTACACATCGAACCGTACGGCGGGGTCAGGTTATGTGCAGCAATGGAACCTGGCGATGGAGCGTGCGGTGACAAATAGCCTCTCGTTTGAGGTTGGGTACGTCGGTTCGCATGGCGTGCATGTGGGCGTGCCGGACTCCAACCTCAATCAGCTCACCGCAGCGCAACTGGCGATCGGTCTCACCAGCCCGGCGGCCCTCACCGCGCAGGTGACCAACCCGTACTACGGCCAGATCCCCACGTCCTCGACGATTGGCGGCAAGACGGTCGCCGCAGCGCAGCTGCTGAAGGCCTACCCACGCTTCCAGAACGTCGCAACGTATCGCAACAATACCGGCCAGACAAATTACAACGCGATCGAAGCCAAGGTGGAAGAGCGTCTGCGGCGTGGCGTGGCCTTCACGTTCTCGTATACACATTCGCGCCTGATTGACGACGCGTCCTCGGTCTTCTCCTCGACGGTGCTCTCTTCGCCGAACACCAGTTCGCTGATTGCCGCGGACACGTATCGGCCCTACCTGGAGCGCGACGTATCCTCCGGCGATATGCCAAACGTCATGGCGGGTTCACTGGTCTATGAGCTACCCGCCGGCCGCAATCACCGCTTCGGTGGATCGACGCTGGGCAACGCGCTGGTTGGCGGATGGAGCATCAACTCCATCGTCACGGCGCAGTCCGGCATGCCGGTCACTGTGACGCAGGGTACCAACTACAACGCGTTTGCAGGCTTTGCTCTGCAGCGGCCGAACCTGATTGGCCATCCGAATCTCACACCGAACGGCGGTCGTGGCACTGCACACTTCTTTAACACGGCCGCGTTTGCAACTGCACCTGAGTTCACCATCGGCGATGCTTCCCGCAACCCCGTTCGCGGGCCCGCGTTTCGTGACTGGGATGCTTCGCTGATCAAGCGCACCGCACTCGGAGAAGGGACCTCGCTGGAGTTTCGTGCGGAACTCTTCAACGTGACCAATACGCCGGCTTTTGCGCAGCCCAACGGCGTCTTCGGCACTGCGGCTTTTGGGTCTATTTCGGCGACCGTAGCAGAAGAGCGCGTCGCCCAGTTCGCGCTACGGCTTAGCCGCTAGGCGAGCTTACGCCGTGCAGTTCCATAGGCAATCTCTCAACCGTTGTGCAGCGCCACCCGCGCTGATGGAGCGAAACTCTTCCGCATTGAAGGAGGATCGCTCCAGCATTGCGGGCACCCCCAAGCGTGCGGAAGAAGTTCTCCATCACATCGATGCCCGTAACCGGCTGTTTTCGGCCGCCCCGTCAGTGAACAATCAGCCTTCGCGCGAGCGCCGCTTCTGCGATACCGTGGAGGTCTTGAGTATTCACCCACTTCCCTCCGCGCGTTTCGATCCACCTAAACGTCGCGAGGGCCTGGAGAAAAACATGACATTCATGAACCGCATCGTTTGCACTCTTTCGCTTTGCGCAGCTCTTCTCGCCACCACACCGCTGGGAGCGCAGGAGCTTGTCCTTCCGCTGTGGCCGAAGGGGGCGCCGGAGACTCATCCGGGGCCTGCGACCGCTTCCGTCCGCATCACGCCGGAAGGTGAGCACGTTGTGACCCATCTGCAGGTGCCCTCGATCACACCCTACCTTCCTTCGCCGGAGACAGCGACAGGAGCGGCGGTCCTCGTGATCCCGGGCGGCGGCCACGCCGAGATCTGGATGGACCATGAGGGATACGCGGTCGCCGGCTGGCTTCGGGATCATGGGGTGGCCGCCTTCATTCTGCAGTACCGTCTCGCACGGGAGAAGGGGTCCTCCTATACGGTCGAGGGCACGGAACTCGGCGACACGAAGCGCGCGCTTCGCTACATTCGCAGCGAGAGTGCCCGCTGGAAGATCGATCCGCAGCGTATCGGCGTGATCGGCTTTTCCGCGGGTGGTGAGTTGGCCGAGCTTGCCAGCACGCGCTCTGACGACGGTCGCGCAGATGCTGCGGACCCGATCGATCGTGTGAGCTCCAGGACAAATTTTCAGGCCCTGCTTTACCCCGGTCTCCCGCACGACCTGCGGCTCACGGCACAGACACCGCCAGCCTTTCTTGCCTGCGGAGCGAAGGACCGGCCGGAGATCTCGCAGGGTTTGCCGCGTTTCTATCTCGCGCTTGCAGCGCTGGGCGTCCCCGCGGAGTTACACGTGTACGCGGGCGTCGGTCACGGCTTTGGCATACGGTCGACCAACCCGGAGCCGGTGGTCAACTGGCCCGTGCTCTTTCTGCAGTGGATGCGGACGGAAGGCCTGCTCAGCTCCGCGCGAACGCAGGCAAATGGCACGTCGGCTCGGCCATCCCGGTGACCTACTTCGACCTGTCTTGCAGCGCAGTCTCGAAGGCATCGCGATTCTCTCGCAGATGCGAGACGGACTTCGTTCCCGTAAGCACCACACCAGTAAAAGACTGGGCGCCCAGGAACGTGAATGCAGTCGCAGGCGAGGTTCGCTCCTCTCCGTAAAGCAGACTGCCCATCCCGAACGGACGATTGGTGACCACGAGCAGACCCTCGTCACTTGCCTGCTGCGCGACCCGCTGAAACTGAAGGGAGACAGGGTTCAGTGGAAACTGCAGCACGGCGAAGTTGCCCATCGCCAGCGCGATGGCAGCTGAGCCTTCATCGCTGACGCTCGCTCCCAGGTTCTCGATGCCCAGTGAGTTTGCATACGTAAAGGCGCGCTCCACGTCCTTGCTGCGAAGCGCCGTTGGCGTTGTCTTATGCAATTGCAGAAAGTCGATGCGGCCCAGTCGCCGCAAACTGCCATCGAGACTGCGCGCCAGTGCGTCGTAGCTGTGGTCCACAAAGGGTTGAGCAAGCGATGCGTCCCAGTGCTCTCCGAACTTGGTCGCGATGACAAGCGATGCGCGTACCGTCGGGCTGCAGTGTTGAAGGAAGCGCCCAAAGCGATCCTCACTCACACCGTAGGAGGGCGCTGTATCGAAGTAGCGGAACCCCACGTCAACCGCGGTCGCCAGGAGATCGTGCACCTGCTCCTCCTGCGGCACTTGGTCGTTCACATGACCCCATGGTTTGCCGATGCCAATGAGGCCCAGGCCCAGGGCCAATTGACGCCCTGCGGAGGGAAGGAAGGGAGCGCGCACAAGCCAACGCTGCATCCCTGCAGTGTAGCGCTGCCATCGCGTGAAGAAATCGTTTCTACAGCTTGTGCGGTCGTCTTGGAACCCCTACTCTTGGAGCCAGTTCTGGAACAGGAGTCAAGTGGATGGATCGACGCACGTTTGTCAATACCTCTTTTATCGCTGCGGGTTCGATGGCGTTGGCCAGACGATTGCCCGCAGCCGTTCCAGGTGAACAACAGAGCTCCGAGCCGAATCCCGTGGAGAGATCGACGTTTAACGGCCCTCGCTTTCCCGAGGGTTTTCTGTGGGGCACCGCGACGGCAGCCTTTCAGGTGGAAGGAGCGTGGAACGAGGACGGCAAGGGTGAGTCGATTTGGGATCGATTCACACACACCCAGGGCAAGATCCGGGGCGCAGCAACCGCCGACATCGCCTGCGATGACTATCACCGCTTCAGGGAAGATATCGCGATCGTAAAACAACTTAACCTGAAGAGTTATCGCTTTTCTATCTCATGGCCGCGCATCCAGGCTACCGGAACAGGACCGGCGAACGAGAAAGGTCTGGATCATTACGCAAAGCTGGTCGACACGCTTCTGGAAGCCGGCATTCGGCCCTTCTGCACGATGTACCACTGGGATCTGCCGCAGGGCCTTGAAGATCGTGGAGGCTGGCCTAACCGCGACCTGGCCAAGTACTTTGCCGACTACGCTGGCATTCTGGGCAAGCACCTGGGCGACCGCATCACAGTCTGGGCACCGTTCAACATGCCGTGGACCTTCGCCTATCTTGGTTATGGTGCGGGTGCCTTTCCGCCGGGTAAGTCAGACTACGGCCTCTTTCTGAAAGCCGCGCACACGATCAGCCTCGCGCAGTCAGAAGCTCTCCGCGCCTTGAAAGCAGCCTCACCTAAAGCTACGGTCGGCAGTGCCTATGGCATGGCCCCTGCCTACCCGAAAACAAACAGCGCTGCGGATCTTGCGGCGACGGCGCGGTACCACGCGATGAACAACGTCTTCTTTCTGCATGCCGCGATGACTGGCGAGTATCCGAAGGCCTTTGTAGGCGAAATCCCCTACAAAGAGATGGGTTTCCGACCGGGCGACGAAAAGATCATGAAAGCTCCGTTGGACTGGGTCGGCTTTCATTACTACACGCGGCGCATCGTCTCCGCGGTCAAGCCGAGCGCGAGTGGGGGCGGCGCGCAGTTCGGTACGGAGACCGAGTTAGACGGTGGAGGCACGGGAAGTCGCGACATTTACACCCAGTTCCATGCGGAGATGCCCACCGAGGGGCCACTCACCGACGCGGGGCTGGAGGTTTACCCCCGTGGCATCCGCGACCTGGTGATGCAGATTTCGCAGGAATATAACTTCCCGGCAATCGAAATAACCGAGAGCGGATGCAGTTACCTCGACGCACCCTATGCCAAAGCCGACAACCGTGTGCCGGATCCGCGCCGGATCGCTTTCTTCCGAAGCTATCTCGCGGAACTTGCGAAGGCAATTGGAGAAGGCGCCCAGGTCCGCTCCTATCATGCCTGGACTTTACTGGATAACTTCGAGTGGACCGATGGGTACAGTCAGCGTTATGGCTTGACTTACATCGATTTTCGAGACGGGAGTCGCACGGTGAAAGATTCAGGTCACTGGTACGGGCGTGTCGCTTCCGAGAATCGTTTAGACCGAGAAGCCTAGACCGGTTCGAGCACGATAGAAAAAGGTCCAAAGTCAGCCCGAGTAACGAGGGTGGACCGGTTCCGGATTGGCCTTCATGCAAAAAAAGATTTCTTCATGTTTTGTCACACCTGTGTTCGCGCTGATTCTGCCGCCCTCACCACTTGCGCTGGCTACGTACGACTGCGTTACTTCCGACTTAGAAGCGGTGCCCTCTACACCAGCCAGGAGCCGCCGGCCTTCATCGAAACTAGCCTCCGTCTCGTAGCACAAAAATAAAGTTTGTCCATCGCCATTTGGTTGTAGTAGCCTGCGCGTGCTGCTCCATTTAGCTTCTCTCGTTTCACTCCCTGCCGAAAACCAGGAGTTCCACATGCGTTCACGATTCCTCGTGGCTGCCGCGATGCTTGCGGCCAGTCTTGCCGATCGCGCCGATACAACTTCGTTCAACTTCAGCTTCGGCACAACATCCGACGCCTTCAGCGGCTCTGGCGTGTTCACCGCCACCAGCATTTCCGCGGGTGACTACCTGATCACCGGGGTGACCGGCAGCGTGGACACCGGGGATGGGACCAAACGGAACATCGCCGGCATCTTGGCGCCAGGCACCTTCCCCACCTTTAACAACGGCGGTACAACGCCAGCAAACGACAACGATCTCTTCTACCCGTCAATCAACGGAGGCTACTTCGATTACTACGGCGTCGCCTTTGATCTGATGAACGGAGCACAGGTACAGCTGTATTCACTGGCCACTCTGCCAAATGACGCTTTTCTGCTTCGGGCCGGCGGAACGAAGACAGTGAATGAGGACGTTGCGATCAGTGTGGCCCCGGTGACAGCGGTCACACCGGAGCCGAATTCTTTCCTGCTGCTGGGTACGGGCCTTCTGGGCGTTGCCGGCGTGGCACGACGCCGCTTGCGCAGCTAACACGCGCAGCCCCGGCAAGGTTGTTGGGGCTTGCGCGGACACA
>CAXTFS010000190.1:0-6778 GCA_964243395.1 uncultured Acidobacteriaceae bacterium
TGCTGAAGTCGCTCCGCGAAGGCCCGGTGTTCTTTGGCGGCGACGCCGCACACGTGCATAGTCCAGCCGGCGGGCAGGGCATGAACACCGGGATTCAGGACATGATCGACCTGGGTTGGAAGATGGCGATGGTGCTCCGTGGGCAGGCCGATCCGAAGCTTCTGGATACCTACGGGGAGGACCGTCTGCCTGTGATCCACCAGGTGCTGCAGGTTTCAGAGGGCATGACGGAGGCGGCTGGATCCGAAGGAGCGGTGACGCACGCGCTGCTGAAGCATCTTGCGCCGTTCCTGCTCGGCACGGGGTTTGTGCAGCGTAAAAGTACGGCACAGATCAGTCAGATCGCCTTTCACTACCGCGACAGTGCGCTTTCGGAGACGGATGCACACCCGGGGTCGTTGCACGCCGGGGATCGTGTGCCGGAGCTGGCGATTACGACAGGGGGCGGTGAGCCGGTGCGGCTGCTGCAAGTGCTCGATCCCACAAGCTTTACGCTGCTGCTGACGCGATCGCAGAACGACGGTTCGGTTGTGGACGCCTCCGCTGCCCTTATCGCCCCCTGGCGAGACTTCATCCGTGTCGTGACCATTGCTCCGGGACAGGATGCCTCGGCTGCCGAGCTGTTTGAACAGGCCTTTGGGAGAGAGCCGGGGCTGTACCTCGTGCGGCCGGATGGCTACCTCGGCTTTGTGGGCAAAAGGAGCTCGGGGCCGGGGCTGGCCGGGTGGTTAAACAAGTGGTTCCCGTTAAAGCACGCCTAGCTACTTTGCGAACAGCGTGCTGAGGTCGGCGAAGGCCTTGAACTCCAGCGCATTGCCGGCGGGATCCAGGAAGAACATCGTGGACTGCTCGCCCACCTCGCCCTTGAAGCGGGTATAGGGCTCAATCACGAACGGCACGCCGGCAGCGCGCACGCGCTCGGCGAGCGTCTCCCAATCACCCTGCGTCAACACCACACCGAAGTGCGGCACCGGCACATCGTGGCCATCCACCGGATTGCTGTGGGCTGCGTCGCCGCTCGCCGGCCTGGGCTTGTGATGCGCGACGATTTGGTGGCCAAAGAAGTTGAAGTCGATCCAGTGCTCGGCGCTGCGGCCTTCGGGCAGTCCCAGGACGGTGCCGTAGAAATGCCGCGCGGCTGCGAGGTCGTCGACGGGAAAGGCGATGTGGAACGGGCGCAGCGCAGACATAGACCCATGGTAGCAATCGCCGGTGTGGAAGGGCACTCCACAAAAGGCGAGTGCCTGCCTAGTTCATTTGGCATGGTGCTCCGGTGCAGCTACCGGCGCTGGTACCCGTCGGTGTAGCCGCGTAGGTAGGCATCGCGGAAGGCGTTGCGGTAGACGCCGAACGGTCCAAGCTGGCCGTCATAGCCCGGCGTGTCGTGGTACGCCCGGGTGCGGCGGGCGCCAAAGGGGAAGCCGTTGTAGGCATCGCGTGCGCCGTCGGTACGTCCAGTTACGAATCCATTACGTTCCGCTAGGGACACGAGGGGCGGCTGCCCCAGACCCGGGGGCGGTGGCGGCGCGGGAGCGTAGTAGGGATGCGAGCAGCCGAATGCGGCAAGCGCGAGAGTACTCGCGAGAAGTGCGGAGAGAATGCGGCGGGCCATGATGGTCGCTCCTGTTCACAGATGGCCGTCGTTGCGGCACACCGGTACTAACGCGAACAGAACGTATATGTTGCCTAAACTTTCGTGGGATATTCGTGCGCCACCACAAGACGATTTTATGGGTTTGAGAGAAAAGCGATGCACACAGCACCTTAGGTGTGCACGGAAAAGGTGATGGGTGACCACGATCATTCTGGCGGATAACCAAGCTGTCTTTCGGGCCGGAGCGGCCCGCGTGATGGCGCACGAGAACGATCTGAAGGTGGTAGCCGAGTGCGCGGATGTTCCGCGCCTGAAGGAGGCTGCCGCTACCATTCCGCGGCCCCTCGTCATGCTGCCCACGAGCTTTACGGCAGACCTGCCGGGCCTCATCGACTGGGTCCATACCCAGGATGGCCGTGTGATCGTAATCCTGGAACACGGGACCGCGTTGCCGGAGAGTACGGCAAAGCGTGTGGAAGGTGTAGTGACCCGTGCCGTCAGCGGACCACAACTGCTGGATACACTGCGCCGCGTGGCCGCAGGCGAACGTGTGCCGCAGCGCACCAGCCTCACCGCCATGCCAACGCCGGACCATGCCGGCGCGAACGTGGTGAAGCGGCTCACGCCCAAGGAACTGCAGATTGTTTCGCTGGTGTCCGAAGGGGCAAAGAACCGTGAGATCGCGATTCGGCTCGGCACCAAGGAACAGGTGGTAAAGAACTATCTGCGCAGCATCTACGACAAGGTGGGTGTGTCCGACCGGCTCGAGTTGGCGCTGTACACGGTGCATCACCGTACGCTGGCGGAGGCTGTCGAGCGGGTACGCGCGACGCTGGTGCGCTCGGCGTAAGGACCAGCAGGAAAAGAGCAGCGCATGTCCATGCGCTGCTCTTTACCTTGTTGCCGCACGTTCTAGATCCCTATGCGCTGCTCTAGATCCCCATGCGTTGTTCTTGCTCCTCAGCCTGTTCGGAGACGAAGCCGCGCTTCTCGGCGATCGACTTGCCCTGGGTGAAGAGCAGCAGGTAGTCCGGGCCGCCAGCCTTGGAGTCGGTGCCGCTCATGTTGAAGCCACCGAACGGATGCGCGCCCACCATGGCACCGGTGCACTTGCGGTTGAGGTACAGGTTGCCGACCTGGAACTCGTCCCGTGCACGGTCGAGCTTCTCTTTCGATCCTGAGTAGATAGCGCCGGTGAGACCGTACTCGGTGTTGTTGGCGATCTCGAGCGCGTGCCCGAAGCTGTCAGCGCGAATGATCGACAGAACGGGTCCGAAGATCTCTTCCTGTGCCAGCGGCGAGTCAGCCTTGATGTCCGCAAAGACCGTCGGCGCGATGTAATAGCCGCCGTCCTCGGTGGGCACAACGTCACCGCCGTTGAGCAAGCGACCTTCGCCCTTGCCCAGGCTGATGTAGTGCAGGACGCGTTCCTGTGCGGCCTGGTTGATCACCGGGCCGGAGTAAGCGTTCGTGGCCGGGTCGCCTGACTTGAACGCGGCGACACGCTCGCGTAACTGGTCGCAGAAGGCGTCGTAGATCGCGTCTTCCACGATGACGCGGGAGCAGGCAGAGCACTTCTGTCCGCTGAAGCCGAACGCAGAGGCAGCGACGCCGTCGACTGCGGCATCGATGTCGGCGTCGGCGGAGACGATGATGGCATCCTTGCCACCCATCTCGAGCACCGTGCGCCGGATGAAGTGCTGTCCGGGCTGCGTGCGCGCGGCGCGCTCGTGGATCTCAAGACCGACCTTCTTGGAACCGGTGAACGCGATGAAGCGCACCTGCGGATGCTCTGTGATGGCGCGGCCGATCTCCGGGCCGCCCTGCAGCAGGTTGACGACACCGGCGGGCATTCCTGCCTGCTCCAGCAGCGCGAGAAAGCGTGCCGCAATGGTGGGCGCGTCGGGTGAGGGCTTGAGTACGACGGTGTTGCCGCACACGATCGCGGCGACGGTCATGCCGGCCATGATCGCCAGCGGAAAGTTCCACGGCGGGATGACAACCCCAACGCCGAGCGGGATGTAGCGTAGCTGATTGCGTTCGCCAGGATACTGGATGGGCGTGGTGGTGGCGTTGAGCCGCAGGGCTTCGCGTGCGTAGAACTCGAGGAAGTCGATGCACTCGCCGACGTCGGCGTCGGCCTCGGCCCAGTTCTTGCCGACCTCGAGCGTGAGCCAGGCGCAAAGATCCAGGTGCTGCTCTCGCACCAGCTTCGCGGTGTTCAGCAGCAGGGCAGCGCGTTCGCCCGCGGACTTGCGACTCCAAGATGGGAAGGCGGCAAGCGCGGCGTTGACGGCATCATCCGCAAGCGCGGGCTCTGCTGCAAAGTGGGTGCCGATCACCTCGGCGGGACGAGCGGGATTGGTGGAGGTGAAGGTGTCGCCGCGGCGCACGTGATGGCCGCCGAAGACAAGGTCATAGGTGTGGCCAAGCTCGGAACGTACGCGCTGGAGAGCGGCTTCCATCGCGCGCTTGCTGTCGGAGGTGGAGAAGTCGGTGAAAGGCTCGTTGGCAAAGGGAGACAGCTCGGAAAGAACAGCGTTGGTCATGGTGTGAACCTCGATGCGGTTGGACGCGTTCGCGTCCGGACCCGATGTTGCGGAGAAACTACGTGGTGAGCTGCTCGGTACTCTGTGACATCTGCGCCGTGCGCTCCAGCTTGTCCCAATTGAAGGGCTTGCCGTCGATTGCACGCTTGACCGTCTTGATCAGCACATAGCTGAACAGCTGGCGATACGTGAAACGCTGCACCCAGATGTGGACCAGCAGCCAGGCGTCGCCACGACTCGCAGGATGTTTGCGTTCCAGCAGAAAGGCCAGTGCGGATGCGGCGAAGTCGATGAGCAGAAAGGTCAGAAAGAAGGTCAGCAGCTTGATCAAGTCAGCATTGTTCGCGGCTTCAGGATGGAAGTGCTTGTCGACGAAGTACTTGATGATGCCGACGACAAAGAAGAGATCGATCAACGGCGAAACGAGTGGCAGCAGGACCTGAAAGATGAGGATGTTGGGCAATGCGAAGAGGCCCATGGCCAGACGATTGCGGATCGCGGCCTTGTGCTTGAAGATGGCCTGCAGGATGCCGAAGCTCCAGCGGAAACGCTGGCGGGCAAGGCCATTCGCGTTTACGGGTGCTTCGGTGAATGCGAGTGCCTGGTCCTCGTAGATGACCGCGTAGCCCTGCTCCAACAGGTTCATGGTGAGGTCGGCATCTTCCGCGACGGTGTCCGGATGATAACCGCCGCCGGCCTGCACGGCAGCGGTGCGCCATGCCCCGATGGCTCCGGGAACCACCATGACGACGTCGAAGAGATCCAGGGCGCGGCGCTCAAAGTTCTGGCTGGTGATGTATTCCAGCGCCTGCCAGCGCGTCCAGAGGTTTACACGATTGCCGACCTTGGCATTGCCGGCAACGGCGCCGATGTGCGGGTTGGCAAAGTGTGGAACGAGTCGCGAGATCGCATCGTGCGCGATCACACCATCGGCATCGATGCCCACATAGATCTCTTCGTCGATATGCTCGAGCGCGAAGTTGAGTGCCTCCGCTTTTCCGCCGTTCGGCTTGGTGAGCACGGTGATGCGGCCGTCGGCGATCTCCTTCGCGTAGGTCTCGGTGGCAACGGTGTAGGTCGCGTCCTTTGAGCCATCGTCGATGACGATGATGCGCAGGTTCTTGTAGTTCGACATCAGCACGGAGCGGATCGTGCGCGCGATGACCTTCTCTTCGTTGTACGCGGGGATCAGCACAGCAACGCGCGGAGCGTAGTCAGGGGTGGAGAAATCTTTGCGCTTGCGCAGACGATCGATGAGCGCGCACAGACCGATGATGATCAGTCGCGCGCTCATCAGCACATCGCCGACAAAGAAGACAAATACAACGACATGATTGAAGACAGAGATAAAGAAGAAGGCAACGGAGTCGATCAGCGCAAGCCGGCGTTGACGGCCGGTTAAGGGAGGCATGACCTCGGCGCGTGTCTTGCCGATCAGCTGCGAAACAGGAACAAGCTCGTAGCCGCGCGCGCGCAGTGACTGTATGAGAACAGGAAGCGCGGCGACGGTGGCGGAGCGATCGCCCCCGCCATCATGCATCAGGATGATGGAACCACGCATCCAGGGCTTGCGCTGCGCCTCGTCGATCTGCTGGAAGACGCTGTCGACGATCTCCTTCGGCGACTTGCGCGGATGCTCGTCCCAGTCGTTGGTATCGATCTTGTCGCCCACGATCACGTAGCCGTGCGATTCGATGTGGTAGATCGGCGCGGCCTGATCGTTGGTATCGGGCTCCTGATCGATGGAGTACGGGGGACGGAAGTACACGGGCTGCACGCCGAGTTTGGCGGCGAACAGACGCTCGGTCGCATTGATCTGCAGATCGACGGCGCGAGCGGAGATGTCGGAGATGTCCGGGTGCGTGAAGGTGTGATTGCCGATCTCGTGACCTTCGCGGAAGACCCGCTGCATCACCCCGACGTTGTCTTCAGCGACTTCACCGATCATGAAGAACGTGCCCTTGACGTTGTTTGCGTTCAGGATGTCAAGGATCTTTGGGGTCCAAATGGGATCGGGGCCGTCATCGAAGGAGATGGCCACCTTTTTCGGGTTGTAGCCGTACTGCGAGACGGTGTAGGGCAGCGGATAGGAGTCCATCGTCTCCGAGATCACGCTGAGGTATTGCGGTGGAATGGTCTTGTCGTCGTCGAGCTCGACGGTGCGATGGCCGTTCTGCGGCAGGCCGGTCACGCGCAGGATATCGCCATCACCTTCGGTGTCGACGTCCTGACCGGGCGAGACGTTGGCGAGCGACTGGGGAGCGGTGTTCTGCAGTGGATTGTCCCAGATGCGCCAGATCGAATCATCCTCGGAGCCAAGCCGCCAGAGCGCAAAGGTCTGCAGGCCGAGCGCACGCGCCACGCGCATCTGGTTCAGGGCGCTCACGGCGTCGAGGAACCAGACCTGGTGCCGCACCTTGGCGTCTTCGTCGTCATAGGCAAAGTGTGGATCGAGCGAGGTGTCGTCGAGCTCCACCTTGGCGCCGGAATCGGAGGCCGCCTGCCAGGCCTCCTGGGTAGAGATCATGGACACGCTCAGCGCATCATCGACGGTTTCGGCCGGCGCAGGCGTCTGCACGACGCGCCGGCCCTTCGCCGCCGGTGCGGGGGCGGGCGGCAAGGGCAGCGTCCAGTC
>CAXTFS010000191.1:0-6773 GCA_964243395.1 uncultured Acidobacteriaceae bacterium
GTCCAGGATGCCACCGCAGACCTCCAGCAGCATCGCCTCCGCCGGCCGCCTCACATACACGGGCATGCGGAACTGGCGTACGAGCAGGATGTTCCCGGTCTCGCGGCAGTACGGCAGCAGGGCGATCGCGTCGCCGCGATCGAGGAACTCGCGCTCCTGCGTAATCCACTCGCCGGCGCCCCCACGAACGCGGTACAGGATGCGCTGAAATGACGCCCAGGCCGTGCGTGTTTCCTCTTTTTCGAGGACTTCCACTTCGGGGAGGGCCGCACCTTGAGACACGGCCGATTCCTCCTCGGGCAATGTCTGGTTGTCCCTCTCGGACACGGGATCTCGCATGCTTTCAGCTTACCTGCGGACGTGGGTCCTTATACACTGGGCACTTACCGAAGTGACGCATACACGACCTGGACACGCAACGTAGAGTGGTGTCTGACACGCTTGCAGATCGGTTGAGCAGAGCAGGGAGACAGGGATGAAGAAGGCGTTGATCACGGGCGTCACAGGGCAGGACGGCGCCTACCTCGCGGAGTTTTTGCTGGCGAAGGGCTACGAGGTGCACGGCATCAAGCGCCGCTCCTCCCTCTTCAACACAGCGCGCATCGACCACATCTACGAGGACCCGCACAACCCCCATCCCAAGCTCGTTCTGCATTACGGCGACATGACCGATTCCTCGGCGCTGCTGCGCATTGTGCAAAAGGTGCAACCGGATGAGATCTACAACCTCGCCGCGCAGTCGCACGTGCAGGTGTCGTTTGAGGAGCCGGAGTACACGGCCAACTCCGACGCGCTGGGCGTTCTACGCCTTTTGGAGGCCGTGCGCAGCCTGGGCCTGACGGAGAAGACCCGCTTCTACCAGGCGTCTACCTCCGAGCTGTACGGTCTGGTGCAGGAGACGCCGCAGCGGGAGACGACACCCTTCTATCCGCGCTCCCCGTACGGTGTGGCGAAGCTCTACGGCTACTGGATTACCGTGAACTATCGCGAAGCCTACGGCATGTACGCGTGCAACGGCATCCTGTTCAACCATGAGTCGCCGATGCGCGGAGAGACCTTTGTCACGCGCAAGATTACCCGCGGCCTAGCGCGCATTAAAGTCGGCCTGCAGGAGAAGCTCTTCATGGGCAATCTGCATTCCAAGCGCGACTGGGGACACGCGCGCGACTATGTCGAGATGCAGTGGATGATGCTGCAGCAGGATAAGCCGCAGGACTTTGTCATCGCAACGGGGCAGCAATACTCTGTGCGCGACTTCATCGATCGCTGCGCCGAGCGTCTGGACCTCGGCTTGACGTGGCAGGGTGAGGGCGTGGAGGAGTGCGCCGTCGACAAGGAAGGCAAGGTCATCATCGCTGTGGACCCACGCTACTTCCGGCCGGCCGAGGTGGAGACCCTGTTGGGCGACGCGAGCAAGGCCAAGCGTGAACTTGGCTGGACCCCGCGCATCACCTTTGAAGAACTCGTCACCGAGATGATCGACTCTGACCTGCGCGCCGCAGAACGCGATGCCCTGGTGATGCGCCACGGCTACAACGCGTACAACGTACGGGAGACCTAGGACACGGACATGCAAGAAGCTTCCGGGCACATGCCCACCGACGCGCGCGTGTACATCGCAGGCCATCGTGGCCTGGTGGGCGCAGCCCTTTGTCGCGCCTTTGAAGCCGCGGGCTACAAGACGCTGCTCAAGCGTACCCATGCGGAGCCGGACCCTACCGAGGGGTCGGCCGTAGAGGCCTTCTTCGCAACGGAACAGCCCGACTACGTGGTGCTGGCGGCAGCCAAAGTAGGTGGCATCTTCGCCAACAACACGTACCCGGCCGACTTTATTCGCGAGAACCTGGCAATCCAGTCCAACGTCATTGAGGCGGCGCGCCAGCATGGCGTGAAGCGGCTGCTCTTCCTCGGATCCTCCTGTATCTATCCAAAATTTGCATCGCAGCCCATCCGCGAAGATGCCCTGTTGACCGGTGTGCTCGAGCCGACCAACCGGCCCTATGCGCTGGCGAAGATTGCCGGCATTGAGATGTGCTGGGCGTACAACCGGCAGTACGGCACGCGCTTTCTGGCCGCCATGCCGACCAACCTCTATGGTCCCGATGACAACTTCGATCTAGCCAATTCCCATGTGCTGCCCGCGCTGATGCGCAAGGCGGCCGAGGCCGGGGCGCGCGGCGATCGCGAGCTTGCCGTGTGGGGCAGTGGAACGCCCCGGCGGGAGTTCTTGCATGCAGACGATCTGGCAAAAGCCTGCCTGTTTCTGCTTAATCTGCCCGAGGATCAGTTTGGCCTGCTGCTGAACGAAGAGGAAGCCCCGCTGGTCAACATCGGTACGGGCGAGGACGTCACCATCCGTGAACTGGCCGAGATGGTGCAGCGTGTGACAGGCTTCGGTGGCGAGCTGGTCTTCGACGCCAGCAAGCCGGATGGCACCCCGCGCAAGCTGATGGATGTGGGACGCATCCACAAGCTGGGCTGGCACCACGCGATCGAACTTGAAAACGGAATCCGGTCGGTCTACGCGGCTGTTAAGGACCGGTTCGTGCTGTGAAGGCAGGCGCAACAAGGCAGGCGAGATGAGGCGTGCACGATGAACCTGCTCGCCTATGTGCACCTGCGCAACATTTATCGCTCCACGGGCGTCGGTCGTGTCTCACGCGAGTTCACGGAGCACCTCGCGCGGCGGCCGGAGATCCGCCTCGAGGTCCTCGCCGACCGGCAGGATCATGCGAATGTGATTGCCAAGGTCGGGCCGCCGTGGACGGACTTTCGTTACCACTTCTTCCAGCACGACACCTCGCGGCAGCAGGCGCTCTGGTACCTGCTCGACCGACCACCCGCCGAACAGTTCTGGCCGGAGGTCGATGTCGTCTACTGCCCGCAGGAGGCGTATGTCCCTGTGCGCAAGGCACGCCTGGCTGTCACCAGCCATGACATGCAGCTGTTTGAGCCGGAGGCGCACCCGCCCAGCCGCTGGCGCCTGCAGCAACGCTTGAAATGGACGCTGCTGTTCCGGCGGCTGGAGAAGCGGGCAGACCTGCTGCTGGCGATTTCCACGTTCTCGGCCGAGCGCATGGCACACTTCTTTCCCGGGACCAGGTCGCGCATCCAGGTCATCCCAAATGCGGTTTCGGAGGCCTTTTTTCAGCCGACGACGGAGGAGGGCAACACAATTTTTGCCACACTGGGCCTCACCGACAGGCCCTACGTGCTTGTTCCCGGCGGCCTGCACTTTCGCAAGAACGCGGAGCTGATCCTCGAGACCTGGCCGATGATTCGCGCCGCGCGGCCGGAGCTGACACTCGTCATCATGGGGCACAACGCGCCGGAGTACGTGGAGCGAGCCGCCGCTCTTGGCACCTCTGTCGTGCTGACAAAGTTCCTGGAAGAGGAGCACATGGTGGCGCTGCTGCACGGCGCACAGGCCGTCTGGTTTCCATCGAAATATGAGGGGTTCGGGTTGCCGGTGCTTGAAGCCATGGCTTGTGGCGCGCCCGTCATTGCGTCGAACACCTCGGCAGTGCCTGAGACCGCGGGCGGCGCCGCCGTTGCGCTGCTAGCTCCGGATCAGCCGCAGCAGCACGTTGGGGCCATCGTTGGTCTACTCGAAGATCCGGCAGCCAGGGAGCGCGCCCGTGAACACGGACGCCAGCGCGCCGCGGAGTTTACCTGGCCCCGATCGGCCGCCCTGCTTGCAAATGCGTTGGAGAAACTCGCCTGAGCGCCATTCAAGTGCGGAGGCTAATGCGATCGGACAGCCGGGACCCCGGCGTGCGCCTTGGCATAGATCGCCACGATCGCCGGGTTGTTTTCCTGCCAATAGTCGGCGTGGGCCATGAGCACGTCCCCCTGCCGCACCGCGTCTACCAGCTGTGGCTCGGCGGCGCGCAGCTTGGCCGTATCGGCATCGTTCACCAGCACCGCGCTGAACCCCTGCGGGTAGGAGAGCAGCGCCGTGTGATCGCTCCCCGTGGCGCCGAGATCGATGAAGCTCTTGAACGGCGCCGTGTAGGCATGGAAGAGGGGCGTGCTCTCCTCCGGGATCAGCAGGGAATCCGGCAGCGCGGCCGCGACCTGCTTGAAGATCGCCGCATTCA
This sequence comes from uncultured Acidobacteriaceae bacterium, assembly GCA_964243395.1. GTDB lineage: Bacteria > Acidobacteriota > Terriglobia > Terriglobales > Acidobacteriaceae > Granulicella. Next base: position 4,101 of record CAXTFS010000191.1, read on the forward strand.
GCACGGCGCCGTCCTTGTCCACCGTGGAGTCGATGTAAAAAAGCGTGGCCCCCCAACGATCGTGCGCGTACTTCGCCTTGCGAATCAGTTCGGCTGCGATCTGCGCGTCGGGCAGGTACACCTGCTGGGCGGAGCCATTCTTGAGGGTGAAGTGCTGCGGCCGCACACAGACGCCTACGCGGAAGCCGGCCTTGTGCAGTACCTGGAAGTACGCGTCGTCCAGCTTTGTGCCGCGGTAGGGACCTTCGGTGACCGAACTCTCCATCTCGGGCGCCACGGCGGCGATCTCGTCCGGCTCGCAGACATAGCTGGTCGACTGCGGAAATTGTTCCCCCTCGATGTCCCAGGTGATGACGCCCTGAGCGCCCAGCCGCTTCAGGTTGGCCACAGTCTTTTCAGCCTGCCCCAGCACGCGCTTCTGAAATGCCGCGAGACCGGCGGCCGATTCCACGTCGAAGTCAGCGGGGTTGTCGTCCTTGAAGTAGCGGCGAGGGTTGTTGGGGTAGCCGCCCGGCTGGCCGGGATCGCCGGAGGGCGAGCTGGCCAGGTAGACCGTGCCGATCGGCCGGCGGTCAGCCCACTGCAGCGTAGCCGGAAAGGTGTTGGCCCAGTTGCGATAGGCGTCGCCGGCAACGGCCTCGGCAGGAGTGCCGCTTGGCGCGAAACGCAGCGAAACGGTGTAGGAATCGGTCTGCCCCGGCCGCAGCTTACGGTCGTTGTGCGGTTGAAAGGTAGCGAGGCCGTCCGGGGTCGTGCCGCTGATCAGGGTCTTGTACGCGATGCCAGGCCCACCTGCGGGAAAGAAGCCCGAGTACAGTGGCCGCCGAGGATCCGGCACTACCGCGACCACCTGCCCGCGACCGTAATCCGCCGTCGTGACGCTTGGGCCGGTGGTGTTCAAGGCGAGCTGCGGGTAGTTCGGCTGCCCGAAGCCGGCCGGCAGCGTGGGAAAGTGCAGCGTCAGCGGCGAGATACTCGCACCGTCGAAGACGACGCCGGAGTTCGGGTCGTTGCGCGTCGTGACGGTTAAGTTGAGCGTGTTCGCGGTCACTGCGTAGGCCACATCGACCGATCCCCAGCTGTACCGGTAGCTCCATGTCTGGGCGGCGCGGTTCCAGGTGTGGCCCTCGTTGTTTTCGCCCCACGTGTACTGTCCGCCTGTCTGCGGTTTGCCACCCAGGTCGGTCGCTTTCATGTGGCCGATGGTGAAACGGTCGCCCGGGTAGCTGCCCAGATCTTCCAGGATGGCTCCCCCGTACGTGAGGGTTTGCAGGCCGCTGGCACCAAAGGTGACGTGCAGGGCGGCGTTGTCCTCGGGCATCGCACCGAGGCTCCCACCCGGGAGCAGAAGCCCCAGGCCAAGGAACGGGATGGTCCAAAACAAACGTGCAGTCATGCAGCCCTCCGGGGGCGCGTACAAACCTGCCGAAACGGAGTCATGAAGCAGTAAGACGCCATTTTCGGGTCCGGCTGGAGGTTATCCGGTCAGCGTTTCGAGATAGGTGGCGACGGCGGCGGCAGCCCCGGCCCGAAAGCGCTCCCAGGTAAAGGTCTCTGCGGTAGCCCGCGCTCGCCCACGCATAGCGAATAACTCGGCCCGGTGATCGAGACACCAGGCGATCCGTTCCGCCAGCAGATCCGGACGTCGCGGCTCGAGGATGAAGCCTTCCACCCCATCGGTGATGAGGTCAGGCGCCGCCGTGTGCGTCGTGGACAGGATGGGGAGACCGCACGCCAGGGCCTCCAGCAGCACCTGCGCGAAGCCTTCGGCCACCGAGGGAAACACGAACAGGTCGGCAGCCTGATAGGCCGCCACCAGCTCCTCCGCGCTGACGGAGGGCCGGATCTCCACCTCCACGCCGCTTTCCCGGAAGAGATCCAGAGAATCCACAACTCTTCCACACACGGTTAAATGCAGACGCTCCGTCCCGAGCTGCTGCAGGGCCTGCAGGAGGTACTTGATGCCCTTGCGTTGATTGATGCGCCCGACAAACAGCAGGCGCAACTTGGAGCCGACGGCGGGCTGCGACGTGCGCCCTGGATCGGGATGAAAGCGCTCCAGATCCACCCCGTACGGCACAACGGAGATCGCCTCCGGGTCGGCGCCGTGTTCAATCAGGCTGTTCTTGGTAAAGGTCGAGGCCACCAGAAAGCGCCCAAACATCGCCGTTTCGCGGAGAAGATGGTCGAAATCAGCCTCGGGCAGCGCCAGTTCCCACTCCTGGCAGAGTGAAGAAGCGCAGTCAGGGTGCTCGGCGAGCTCCTGCCGAAGAATGCGGCGCATCGTGGCCGGGTGAGGGTGCACCTGGAACAGCATGCCGGGACGACGGTAGTGCTCCATTGCGTCGAAGCCGTAGTAGCTGTAACTGACCAGGCCGGCGCCGGTGCGGGCTGCCAGACGGCCGGCCGCTCGACCCAGGGCCCGGTCCGCCGAGCGATGCACGTAGCGCCGCAGGGCAGGAGGCGTGCCGCGCACCCGTTCCACAAGCAGGGTACGCAATCCGTGGAAGGGGCTCAAGCGTACATCCTGAGACAAGAGTCCACCTACGCTGCGTTGCAGCAGCACACGGTGGAGTCGAGGCGCAATGCGCGCCAGCGGCTCATTGAGCCGGCCCGCTGCGGACCAAAACAGGTCCGTTACCAACGCCTCCAGCATGCCCCGTTCCCCAAGTG
>CAXTFS010000192.1:0-6718 GCA_964243395.1 uncultured Acidobacteriaceae bacterium
CCTCCTGCGGACGCGCATCCGGGCGATCGATCTTGTTCACCACCACGATGGGCGTCAGCTTGGCCTCAAGCGCCTTAGACAACACGTAGCGCGTCTGCGGCAGGGGGCCTTCCGAAGCATCGACCAGCAGCACTACCCCGTCGACCATCTTCAACGCGCGCTCCACCTCACCACCGAAATCGGCGTGGCCCGGTGTGTCGACGATGTTGATCTTCGAGTCCTTGTAGTGGATCGCCGTGTTCTTGGCGAGAATGGTGATGCCTCGCTCCTTTTCCAGGTCGTTGGAATCCATGACGCGTTCGACGACGGCTTCATTGGAGCGGAACGTGCCCGATTGACGCAGCATGGCGTCAACCAGTGTGGTCTTGCCATGGTCGACGTGCGCGATGATGGCGATGTTGCGAATGGGCTGAGTGGCGATGGCGCTTGCGGTGCTCACGGCTGAGGGTTTTCCTATCTGATCTTCGATTGAGGGCATGGGGCGATACAAATGGCCCACATTGCAGGGGTTCGGGGGTCGCGCGAACGCGAAAAGGCCGTAACCTCTTGATTTTACCGTATCGGCCCGCAATTTTCCGGTAACTTCTATACTCAAACCCCATGGAACCACTCGATCCGGAAGGCTCCGCCCTGCACCCGCAGCTCGCCGCGCTGCGCCACTACACGCTGGACCACGCCTTCGACGAGATGTTTGCTGCGGAAAACGTCCTGCATGAGCACTACGGACCGCTGCTGGAACACTTTGCCGCGCTTCCGCCGGCCGAGGTCCAGCGCCGCAAACAGGCCGCCGATCTCGCCTTCCTGAACCAGGGCATCACCTTCACGGTGTATGGCAAGGACGAAAGCACAGAGCGCATCTTTCCCTACGACCTGCTGCCGCGCATCATCACCGCCGCGCAGTGGGATCGCATCGAACGCGGCCTGACACAACGCATCACCGCGCTCAACCTCTTCCTCAAAGACATCTACAACGAGGGCCGCATCCTGCGCGATGGTGTTGTGCCACGCGAGCTCGTCTACTCCTGCCCCCAGTTCCGGCGGCAGATGGTGGGCCTGCAGGTGCCACGCAACGTGTACGTCGCCATCTGCGGCACCGATCTGATCCGGCTCGAAAACGGCGACTTCGTTGTGCTCGAAGACAACCTGCGCGTGCCCTCCGGCGTGAGCTACATGCTCACCAATCGGCGCGTGATGAAGCGCATCTTTCCGCAGCTCTTCCGCAACTACAACGTGCGCCCCATCGAGCACTACACACAGGTCCTGCTGAGCACGCTGCGCTCCCTCGCACCCGAAGGCCGCCCCGAACCCAACATCGTTCTGCTCTCGCCCGGCGTCTTCAACTCGGCCTACTTCGAGCACGCGTATCTTGCGCGCCAGATGGGCATCGAGCTTGTCGAAGGCCGCGATCTCGTGGTGCACGACAACATTTGCTACATGCGCACGACCAGTGGTCTGCGCCGCGTCGACGTGATCTACCGTCGCGTGGATGATGACTTCATCGATCCCCTCGCCTTCCGTCTCGACTCCATTCTTGGCGTCGCAGGCCTCTTCAATGCCTATCGGGCGGGCAATGTCACGTTGGCGAATGCGTTTGGTACCGGCGTCGCCGATGACAAGGCGATTTACGCCTTTGTTCCCGACATCATCAAGTACTATCTCGGCGAAGATCCCATCCTGAACAATGTCAAGACGTACCTCTGCTATCTCGACAAGGAGCGCGAGTACGTGCTGGCGAATCTCGACAAGCTGGTCGTCAAGGCGGTGGGAGAATCCGGCGGCTACGGCATGCTGATCGGTCCGCAGTCCACCGCGAAAGAACGCGAGGAGTTCGCCGAAAAGATCAAGGCCAACCCACGCAACTACATCGCGCAACCCACCATCAGCTTCAGCCGCGCCCCCTGCCTGATTGGCGACGAGATGGAGCCACGCCACGTCGATCTGCGCCCCTACGTGCTCTACGGCGACAAGGTCACCATCGTCCCCGGCGGCCTCACCCGCGTCGCGCTCCGCAAAGGTTCGCTGGTCGTCAACAGCTCACAGGGCGGCGGCTCGAAAGACACGTGGGTGCTGAGCGAATGAGGCGTGAGTGAAGACGACTGCATACTTCCGTGAGCAAGTTCTTCGCAAAAGATCGTACCTACGGGAAAGTTGGTGCGCTGAGGTACTCTCCCATCCCGAGCACCGCGAAGTTCAATCTGACGGCCGTGTTCGGTTCTGGGGATACATCCCAGAGCTTGGCGGGAAAGCACTCCGCGTTGTTACCCTCGAAGACGCAGAAACGGTTCACAACGCCTTTCCAGACAGTGGTTATACCCGGAGGCAGATATGAAGCTGCACTACTACCCAGAGACTGATTCGCTGTACATCGACCTGGCCACTGCGGTGAGTTCGGACTCGAAAGAAGTAGCCGACGGCTTGGTTGTTGACTTCGACGACGCAGGCCACGTGGTTGGCCTCGATATTCAGGATGCTTCCAAGCGACTGGATCTGTCGGAAGTTCTGGTCGATCATCTTCCCATGCCGATCAGCGCGTGAAACGCAACGCGATGCGTTTGTCGATGACACTGCTAGTCCTGTTGTGTGTAGCTCGCCTGCACGCACAGCGCCTCGTGCTTATCGACCAGGACGGCTCCGGCCCTGCCGGCTCCAACCAGATGGCCATGATGGCCCTGCTGCAGGCACCCGACGTGCGCGTGCTCGGCATCACGATGGTCAGCGGCAATGCATGGGAGCCCGAACAGGTCGAGCACACGCTGCGCATGCTGGAGCTCCTCCATCGCACGGATGTGCCTGTCGTTCCGGGCGCCATCTACCCGCTGCTGCGCACCCGCGAAGAGGCCCTTGCGGATCGTGCACGCGACGGCAGCTTTCCCTGGTACGGAGCGTGGGGTGACCTCGTCGATCACACCAGCAATGTGCCGTACCATCCGGCCGAACTCATCCCGCCGCTGCGTGAAGGTGCGCCATCAACGAAGCCGCTCGACGAAGATGCCGCACACTTCCTCGTCCGGCAGGTCCATGCGCATCCTCACGAGGTCACGATCTATGCCGCGGGGCCGTTGACCAACATCGCGCTTGCCCTGTCGATCGATCCACACTTTGCAGAGCTCACGCGAGGCATCGTGATCATGGGCGGCAGCCTTTCGCCGCAGACCGATGACCCGGAGTTCGCCACCCATCCGCGCCACGAGTTCAACTTCTGGTTCGATCCGGAGGCTGTGCACGTGACGCTGCGCGCGCCCTGGCCGCGCATTGATTTGACCGACGTCGACATCTCCGTCAAGACGCGCTTCAGCAAGGAGTTGCTGGCGCGCATCGCGACCTCGCAGCAGCCCGCGGCGCAGTACCTCGCCCGCTACACCGACGAGTTCTATTACATGTGGGATGAGCTTGCGGCCTGCGCCTGGCTTGACCCCAGGATCATCACGAAGGAGCAGCTGCTCTATGTCGATATCGATCTGGCACGCGGCCCCAACTACGGCGATACGCTGACCTGGGATGCCGCGCACAAACCCGCCCGCTCCGACCTGCGGCTCGTCCATGTGCAGACGGATCTGGACACGGCCCGGTTCTACAAACTGTTTGTTCAGCTGATGCAGGCACCCCCGCAGCCGGGCTCCAACCCCGCTCCCTGAGTGACACCCGTGTAAATTGGAGAGAATTCCCTGCTCTGCCTGGAGGCTCCCCATGCTGTCCCGCGTGGCCGATTCGCTGTACTGGATGTCGCGCTATCTTGAGCGTGCGGAGCACACCACACGTCTTCTGGACGTGAACCTCAGCCTCATGCTCGATGAGAGTCCGACCAACTCCGACCATCGCTGGCTGCGCCTGCTGCAGGCCATGGGCAATCCGAAACGCGTGAAGTGGGAGGGCAACCCGTATGCCCTCGCAAGCACGTTGACCTTCGACCTCGATCTGAAATCCTCGGTGCTCTCCTGCATCGTGGGCGCGCGGGAAAATGCCCGCCACGTGCGGGAACAGATCTCCACGGAGCAGTGGCAGCGGCTGAATTCGCTCTATCTCGACGCTACGCGCCCCGAACACCGTACCGTGCTCGAGATCGGTTCACCCGAAGCATCCAGCGAAGTACCCTCGGCGTTTCTGCAGCTGGTGCTCGAAGCTATCCATCAATTCCAGGGCATCACCGATTCCACGATGAGCCACGGCGAAGGCTGGCAATTCATCCAAGTGGGACGCTTTCTGGAGCGCGCTTCCGAGACCGCTAAGCTGCTGGAGGCCTACCACAACGACCTTTGGGCGCAACCCGAGCACGGCAGTACGGAGACCAACGTCGAAAGCAATCAGTACCTCGCGTGGATGGGCCTTCTGCGCAGCGCCACAGCCTTTGAGGCCTACTGCAAGGTCTACACCGCGGATCTCACGCCCGAACGCATTCTGGAGTTCCTGTTGCTCAATGATGAGTTCCCGCACTCGCTGCGCTTCTCGATCGAAAGCGTCGAAGGTGCGCTCGAGTCCATCCACACCAAGAGCGGGTCGAAGAATCCCAAGGCCCGCGCGGAAGAACTGCAGCGCCTTTCCGGCCGCCTGAGCGCACAGCTTGGCTTTGCGAACGTGGATGAACTCCTTAACGGCAACCTCATCGACTATCTGCACTCCATCCAGAAGCAGTGCCAGGCGATGCATGAAAGCATCTACCAGCTCTACGTCGATTACCCCATCCAGTTGGCGCTCGCGGGCTAACGCCCAACCTTACGCACACCGAGCCAAAGGAGCGCATGTTCTACTCCATTCGCCATCTCACGAAGTTCCTCTATAAGAGCCCGGTCTCGGAAAGCATCATGGAAACGCGCATGCATCCGCGCTCGGATGCCAACCAGCGCTGCCTCACCTTCCAGCTCTCCGTCACGCCACGCTGCCGCGTCTTCAGCTATCGTGATCATCTTGCGAACCACGTGCATCACTTTGACATACCCGGCTTGCACGGCCAGCTCGTTATCGTGGCCGAATCCCTGGTCGAGATGCAGCCCCACCTTGAAGTGCCGCAGTCACTGCCTACCAGTGCCTGGGATGAGCTCGACCGCGATGTGCACGCCAGCGACTTCTGGGAGATGCTGCTGCCGAGCGAATTCGCTAAACCCACCGAGGAACTCGAAGCGCTCGCGGCGCAGCTTGACCTGCGTCGTCGGGACGATCCTCTCAGCGTTCTGCATCGCTTGAACAACCAGCTCTACCACTACTTCGACTACAAGCCGAAGTCCACGCGTGCTGACTCGCCGATCGATCAGGCACTCACGGCGCGTGCCGGCGTCTGCCAGGACTTTGCTCACATCATGACCGCGCTGCTGCGCACGAAGCTGCACATTCCGTGTCGCTATGTCAGCGGCTATCTGTACCACGGGGAGAAGGCCGAGGACCGCTCTGATGACACGGCAACCCACGCCTGGGTGGAAGCGCTGCTGCCCGAGCTCGGCTGGGTCGGCTTCGACCCAACCAACAACCTGGTCGCAGGCGATCGACACATTCGCACCGCTATCGGCCGCGACTACTCCGACGTTCCGCCAACCCATGGCATGTACCGCGGCCGCACGCGCAGCGAACTGACGGTAGCAGTACGCGTGACGCCCAGCGAAGGCACACCCTCCCTCGACCGCGAACTGCCGGTGCCGGAAGACTGGTCAATCCTGGTCGAAAAGGCGCAGGCGGTTCCGGAACAGCCCGTGCCTGCAAGGCGCCGCCAGCAGCAGGCACAGCAGCAGCAGCTTGGTTTGAATGAGGGCTTTACAGGTTCAGCTTCTTGAAGCGGCCTTCGGGGATCGCGCGAATGACGGTCATGATCACGCGCCAGATGCCCGGCACATAGACCACATCGGGCCCTTTGGGACCCTTGTCGATGACGTTCACGATGGTGGCGGCAACCTTGCTGACGTCGGCAAATTTTGCATTGCCCTTCATGCCCTCGGTCATCACCGTATTTACGGGTCCCGGCTTGATCGTCAGCACGCGGACACCTTCGCGATCGATGCGATTGCGCAGCCCATCCACAAAGATCGACAGCCCCGCCTTGCCCGCGCCATAGATGTAATTCGACTTGCGCCCACGCTCACCGGCGACCGAGCTGAGCACAGCCAGCGTGCCCGCATGGCGTTGCGCACAGTAGTTCGCCAGCCACGTCAGCAGGCTTACCGGCGCAATCAGATTGGTGTGCAGCGTTTGCCCGGCTTCGGCGAAATTGCGCTCGGCCCTGCCCTGATCCCCCAGCACGCCCACTGCGACATACGCCACGTCCAGGCCGCCCAGCGAGTTGATCGCGTGCGCCAACAGCTCCGCGTGGCCTTGAGTGTGGTCCAGATCCGCAACCGCTGTGTCGACATAGGTGGCGCCACGTGTACGTGCATCCGCAGCGACGGCGGCCAGGCGATCCGCATTGCGCGCCACCAGGAACAGCGTCTCACCGCGTGAGGCCCAGATGCGAATCGTGGCCTCTGCGATCCCGGAGGTAGCGCCGAGCACAAGAATGCGTTTGGGGATAAAGGCCGGCTTGCGCGCGTCACGCCGCATGGCTAATGGCGGCTCAGCGGTTGCAGCGGCTCCAGGTAGCGTGGGGATGGGATTCGGGCTCAACGAGTTTGGGCTCAACGACGAAGCCCCTTTTCGCCAACGACGCGCTCCCAGAAGCTCGAGGTGATTGCCGGGTCCTTGTAGCGCGCGAAACGCTCCCACTTCGGGTGGAACGCCTGGAAGTGCGGTGCGGTCATGC
>CAXTFS010000193.1:0-6702 GCA_964243395.1 uncultured Acidobacteriaceae bacterium
CTGCTCATCGGTGGCGTGCGAGTAGGTGTACGACAAACCGGCCTGCAGACCGTGGCTGAGGCGTTTTTCCACGTGGGCCTGCAGGGCGTGGTACGCCGAGATTCCCGAGGCAGTGTAGCTTTCTGATTCCGATGAATAGCCAATGTACGGCACGCGCAGATCGACGTTGCCGCCCTCGTAGTTCTGCTGCATCTGGCCGTAGCGGCAGTTGCTCTCTGTTGGATCGTTCACGCAGATCGGCGCAAAGGTGTTTGGGTCGAGCACCGTGTAGCCGTAGCTGAACGACTGCGCATTGGGGCCGCCGGACAGTGTGGGCGAAGTGGTCGTCGCGATCTGCGCCTGGTTGATCGGCAGCGGGATCACCTGGTGCCGGCCAAGGTTGCCGACGTAGCCAAGCTCCAGCAGCAGGTCGTTGCGCGGCTGCCACTGCAGGTCCAGCGTGAAGTTGATGCTGTAGGGCAGCTTGTTGGCCGGGTTATACGCGCCCAGCGTGTACGGCTGTTCGCCGGCGATGATGCCTGCCGCGTTCGGCAGGTAATCCACGAGGCTTGCGGCGCTGGGGTTCACCGGTGCGGCAACGGGCGTGGTGCCCCACGGCGCCTGCAGATTATAGGTCGCGCCGGTGGGATCGCAGATGGGGATGTAGAAGTTGTACAGGTAGCTCGTCTGGCCATACGGCGAGGCGCTGTACGGGCAGTGCTGCTGCGTGACGAACGGCGGTGTCTGGCTGACGCCAAAGGGACCACCGGAGACCTCACCGGCCGCGTAACCGGGGGAAAGATAGGTATAGAGCTCGCCACGGTCGTAGTACATGCCGGTGCCCGCGCGGATCACAAGCTTCTGATTCGCCCACGACGGCAGCCACGCGGCGCCAATGCGTGGGGCAATGCCCCACTGCCGGCCGGTCAGAGTCGTCGAGCTAACGCCTGCGGTGCCGTTAGCATTGTTGCCCGCAATGATCAGGCCGGGGTTGTTGATGGTATCCGCCGAGGCGGAGTAGCTGTAGAGCGACGGATCGAAGTTGAACAGGCGTCCATACTTCTCACTCAGACCACCGTTCCAGTCGTACCGAATGCCCGCGGTCAGCGTCAGGTTGGGCAGAACCTGGAACTTGTCGGAGAGGTAGAGTCCATCCTGATTCGCGCGGTAGTAGCGGTTCGCATCGCCCTGCAGGAAGTTCGTCGCCACAAAGCCGTTGGTGCTGTACGGCGTCACCCAGTTCTTTGAAAAGGTCACGAAGTCCGGCGTGGCCACATTGCCCTTGCCGGTACGTTCATCGCGAATATTCAGCTGCGTGTAAGCGAAGCTGCCGCCAAAGCTGAGGGCGTGCTTGCCCAGCGTGAGAATCGCGTTCGCTGACGGTTGAATGCGGTTTTGGAAGACGCCCGTATACGCGCTTTGCGACGCGGCACCGGGGCCGATGTTCAGCGTCTGCGAACCGAGTCCGGCGGGCGTGGCGGAGCCCAGCGCATCCACGACGGTGAAGCCAGGGAAGTAGGTGCCAAACGCCTGCGTCATCGCCGCGACGGGCGACCCGGCCTGCCCTGGTGCGAACAGCTGATCGTTGGTGCTGTAGGCCTTTTCGCGGATGAAGCCCAGCGTCTCCGTAAGGCTGAGGTTGGGGCGCAGGCTCTGCGTGTTGTTGATCGAAAACACCTGCGAGCCGGCGTCGAGGTGCTCGGTAAAGCCGGGAACGCTCGAAAGCGCGTACGGCGTGCTGTTCGGATCGTGCTGGTAGAAGTACTTCAGCGCCAGTTGATCCTTCGCGTTCGGGTTGTAGTCGATGTTGGCGACGGCGCGGTCAGCGATGAAGTACGACGTGCCTTTTTCAAACGCGTTGTCAGGCGAGAAGAAGTCCGGGACGTGGCCGTTGTCGTTCGGGATCAGGTATTGCCCATTGGCCAGCTTGGCCTGGAACAGGGCAAGACCGATGGGATTGGTCGCCCAGTCGCCCGCGCCTTCGGTGAGACCATTCTCACCAAGCGGCCCCGCATAGCTGTTGTTCACCAGCGCCGCCAGACCAGCGGGCGTGCGGTTGCTGTCGCTCAGGCCAGGCAGCACGGGGATCTCGGTGTCGCCGGTCTCCTCATCGGACACGTGCAGATGCTCAGAGCCGCGACAGAAGAAAAGCTTGTCCTTCACGATCGTGCCACCGGCGGTTGCACCGGCCGTGTAGCGGTGCAGACCGGGGTTCTTGTCGCTGTCCGGAATGCCGGAATCCTTTTTGAAGAAGAAGGGCGCCGCGTTCAGCCAGTTTGTCCCGCGATTGCCGTACACCGAGCCGTGCACGACGTTGCCGCCGGATCGGGTGCTGAGATCGATGTGCGCGCCGCTCGCGGAACCCTGCTGCACGTCGTACATCGACGCATTCACGCGAACCTCCTGGAGCGTCTCCGGCGGGGGCGTGGGGATGGCGTTGCCGATGGACAGGTACACCGACGCGGCACTCTGCTCGGTGCCACCGCCGCCCGAGTTGCCGACGCCCGTGTTGTTGACCACGCGTGAAGACGCCACCTGACTCGTGCTCTTGCCGTTGAACAAGTTGCTGCCGTCGACGCCGTTCAGCTGGAAGGCGTTGCTGGTATCGCGCTGGCCGTTCGCCCAGATGGGCAGGTTGCCAAGGCCGGAGTTCACGCCTGTGCCGCCGGGCAACTCGGCATTGACGCCGGGCGAAAGAATCGCGATTCCTGTAAAACTGCCCGTCGGCAGCGGCACCGCTTCAATCTGGGCGCGGTCAAGGATGTAGCCGTTCGTTGTGTCCGAGGCGTTCAGCAATGGGTCCGCGTCCACGGTCACGGAGGTGTTCACCCCGCCCACCTGCAACGCAGCCGGCAGGGTGACCGTGCGGTCCGCCTGCACCGCGATGTCCGGCACGCGTTCGGTGCTGTAGCCCTCGTGCTGAAAGGTGACGGTATAGGTGCCGATCGGCAGGTTCACCAGCGCATAGTTGCCGTTGTTGCCCGAGTTCACCACCCGCGTCAGCTTGGTGCCCTGGTCGACCACCGTGACAACGACGCCCGGCACAACGGCGCCGCTCACATCGGTGACCGTGCCGGTGATGCTGCCGAGCGTGGCCGTTTGCGCGGCTGCGGTCATGGTGATGAGCGGCAGCAGCGTGGCACAAGCAACAGGGCCGTAGGCGGCGGGGCCGAAAGCAGAGGTGCCAAGGGCAAAGAGAAAGCGGGAGGGCCTGAAAGCGAACATCGCGAAAACCTCCGTGCGGCCGTGCCGTGCAGCTCGTGGAGAGCCGATCCGTGCGGCGTGCCTGCGGGTAACGCTATCCGGAGCCGGACAAACGCCATAAGTACGCGCGGGCCGACTCAAGGATAGGATTTCGTGTCAATTGGTTGAGTAACTCAAACACTAGCAGGTGGGTCCGGGGCGGGGCAACGGAAATCTGTCCGCCGCGCTTGATTGACGGCTGCCTGCCCTCCATTTCGCGTGTTCTATTCGCCATAGCTCCCCTGAACGTGACAGGATGTTGCGGTGCTGCGACGAAGCGCCTCGCGGCGTTCAAAATTTCATCTCCGATCGAGGTACGACCGCATGTTCTCAAGACCCCACACGAAGCCCCATCGCGCGCAGCTCCCCGGAACGCACCGTTCACCGGCTCCGCTCGGCTTGAGATGTGCGGTGCTGGCCGGATCCGCGCTCTGCTCCCTGTGTCTCTCCGTTGCCGCTTCGGCCCAGGCGCCGCACCCGCTGAGCGCGGACGAAAAGGCCAAGGTCGACGCGATCGTCAGCAAGATGACGCTGGAGGAAAAGATCGCCTACATCGGCGGCACCGGCTTCGCGGTGCGGGCGATGCCGAACCTGCAGCTGCCGGCGCTCGAGATGTCGGATGGCCCCTACGGCGTGCGCTCCAACGCCGGCCTGCCCTCGACGACCTACGTCGCCGGCATCGGGCTTGCCGCCAGCTGGGATCGCGCGTTGGCCGCGCAGGTCGGCATGGGCATTGGCCGCGATGCGCGCGCCCGCGGGGTGCACTACATGCTTGGCCCCGGCACCAACATCTATCGCTCACCGCGCAACGGCCGTAACTTCGAGTACTTCGGCGAAGACCCGTACCTGGCGGGCGAGATGGTCACCGGCTACGTCACGGGCATGCAGACGCAGGGCGTCAGCGCTACGGAAAAGCATTACGTCGCCAACAACTCCGAGTACCTGCGCCATGATTCCGACACCATTGTCGACGAGCGTGCACTGCGCGAGATCTACCTGCCCGCCTTTGAAGCCGGCGTGAAGAAGGGTCACGTGGGCGCCGTGATGGACAGCTACAACCTGATCAACGGCCAGCACGCGACCCAGAACGGTTATTTCAACATCGAGGTTCTGCGCAAGGATTGGGATTTTCCCGGCACGTTGATGTCGGACTGGGACGCCACCTATGACGGAGTCGCCGCGGCCAACGGTGGGCTCGATATCGAAATGCCCAGCGGCAAGTTCATGAATAAGGCCAACCTGTTGCCGGCGGTGCAGTCCGGCAAGGTCTCCGAGGCCACCATCAATGAGAAGGTGCGCCACATCCTTACCACTGCCGAGATGTTCGGCTGGCTTGATCGCGAACAGCGGGACACGTCGATTTCGCTTTTCGATGAGGGGGACAACCGGATTGCCCTGCGTGCGGCGCGTGAGGCCATAACGCTGCTGAAGAACGACGGCAACCTGTTGCCGCTCGATAAGTCTGCCGTGAAAACCATTCTTGTCGTCGGCCCCAATGCGTATCCCGGGACGCCCGTCGGCGGCGGCAGCGCCGGTGTGGTGCCGTTCCGCAACAACAGCCTGCTGGATTCGCTCTCCGGCGTGGCCAACAGCTCCGGTGCTTCCAACAGCGAGGGCCACGTGAACGTGCTCTTTGACCCAGGCCTGCCCACGCTGGGCGAACTCGCCAACCGCACCGAATTTATGACCGCCGCCACTGGCGGCAAGCCTGGCCTTATCGAAGAGGTCTTCGACAACAAGGACCTCAGCGGACCCAGCACAAGGCAATTTAACCCGCGTCACCTGAACGTCGCAGGGATCGGCTGGGATGAGATCTCCGGCAACCTTGACGAATTGATGGACCAGATCTTTAACCATCCGCCGAAGGACGTTTCGCATCGCTGGACCGGGTACTTCAACGCGGCGACCGCTGGCGACTACCTCGTCGCCGTGGCCGGTACCGGAGAAGGCAACGGCAACCGCGTCACGATCGACGACAAGGTTGTGGTGGACGACTGGAGATATGTCCGCGCCTTTGAGCCGCATATCACGATGCCTCTTTCAGCAGGAATGCACAAGGTCGTGGTAGAAGGCTGGCAACGGGGCGTCATCGGCGGCAAGTTGCGGGTCGCCATCGTGCCCGAAGCCACGGTGGTGAACGAGCGCGCGAAGCAGCTCGCGGCCAAGGCGGACGTGGTCATTGTTGCTGGTGGTTTCTACAATAATCGTGACGTGAACACGGAGAGCGAGGGCGGCGATCGCACCTTCGATCTGCCCTTCGGTCAGGATGAACTCATCACGGCCATGGCCGCAGCGAACCCGAAGACCGTGGTGACGGTCACCTCCGGCGGCAACGTCGATTCAAGTACCTGGATCGACAAGGTTCCTGTGTGGGTGGAGGGCTTCTACGGTGGTCAGGCGGGCGGCCGTGCCATGGCGGAGGTTCTCTTCGGCGACTACAACCCCGGTGGCCATCTGCCGGCCACGTTTGAGCGTCGCGCCGAGGACAACCCCACCTTCAACTCCTACTATCCCGCGGAGAGCGAAGACACGAAGCCGAACCCCAAGGTCGTCTACAAGGAAGGCATCTTTGTCGGCTATCGCGGCTATGAAAAGAACGGTACGAAGCCGCTCTTTCCCTTCGGCTATGGTCTCTCGTACACGACCTTCAAGTTCAGCAATCTGAAGGTTGAGAAGGGTACGGGTCCGGCGCTCGCTACCGCGGAGTTCGACATCACCAACTCCGGTACGCGTGCCGGCGCGGAGGTTGGCCAGGTGTATGTGTCCGATACGCACGCCAGTGTCCCGCGGCCGATGCATGAGCTGAAGGGCTTTGAGCGCGTGGAACTTGGACCGGGCGAGACGAAGCATGTCTCTGTGCCGCTCGATGCACGCAGCTTCGCCTTCTTCGACGTTCGGGAACATCGCTGGACGATTGACCCCGGCAAGTTCACCATCTCCGTGGGGGATTCGGTTGCGTCGCTACCACTTACGGGCGCGGTGGAGATCTCGGGAGAGGTCGCAAAGGGCGCCGCGCTGGAACGCTAAGCGGATAGGAGAAGGGCGTGGCAGACGCCACGCCCCTCTCTCATTTGAGAGATGGATTCCGTTCACTACGCAGGCAATTCGGTCGTGCTCGGGTAGTTGTGCTGCTCGCGGCCAAGGTCGCCATCGTACTTCAGTGAGCTTTTAAAAAGCTCATAGCGGCCATCGCGGAACTGGCGTCCATGCTCACGCAACTCGGCCATCGGCTTGTCTGCCAGCGGCTGGAAGTTACGCAGAATCTCAAGATTCTGATCGAGCACACCCATGGAGTCCATCCCGGAGATAGTTGTTGAAACGCCCGGAACGCTCATGGCATAGCTCAGCGCCTCCGTCGGCGTCAGCGCGCCATGTACGATCGGCTCGCCCGAACCTCCCATGCTCTTCATGGAAAAGACCGCCATGCCTTTCGACACCGCAAGGGGAAGCACATCCTTCTCAAACGAACGGTAGCTTGGA